>NZ_JBHSQK010000017.1:0-37489 GCF_042658055.1 Pseudonocardia lutea | reverse complement strand
CTCGGGCGAACGCCACAGGAAACCAGGGTGCTCCGGCAGCTGCTCGGCCATGCAGGACTCCGTCCGACGCTCTGCACGAGGAGATCGTGCAGACTGGTATATCAATCATGAGGTACGGTAGGCACAGCAACGACGGTGGTCAAGGGGAGGGCACATGAGCGTGGCGCCTGTGGGAGAGGGCGGTTCGCTGGCCGACCGGGCGTACGCGGCGATCCGCGACCGGCTGGTCATGCTCGAGATCCGGCCGGGCGACCCGCTCAACGACGACCGCCTGGCCGCCGAGCTGGGCACCGGCCGGACCCCGGTGCGCGAGGCGCTCAAGCGGCTGGAGGGGGACCGGCTGGTCGTCGCCTACCCGCGCCGGGGGACGTTCGCGACCGCCGTCGACATCACCGACCTCGCGCACCTGTCCGAGGTCCGGCTCAGCCTGGAGCCGCTCGCCGCCCGCTCCGCCGCGCGGAACGCGGGCACCGCCGACCGCGCCACGCTGGCCGAGCTCGGCGACCGGATCGCCGCGCTGGACCCCGCCGGCGACCCGCGGGAGCTGCTGCGCGCCGACGTCGAGGTGCACCGGGCGCTCTACCGCGCCACCGGCAACCCGCACCTCGAGGACGTCTGCGTGCGGCTCGACAACCTCGCCACCCGCATCTGGGTGCTGTTCCTCGACCGGCTTCCCGCCCTGCCCGGGCACGTCCACGAGCACGCCGACCTGCTCCACGCCGTGGTCGCGGGCGAGGAGGAGAAGGCCGCCGAACTGGCCCTCGCCCATGTGGTCGGCTTCGAGAAGGCGATCCGCGCCCTCCTGTGACCTGCGCCCTCACGCATCAGGGTTCCATGACGCGCTCAGAAGCGTGAATTCGGCGCCTTACGGTTCCATAGTGCGTCCAGATCCCGGCTTCTTCCGCGTTGGGGAACCCTGGTGCGCGTCGGCTCAGAAGCGGCCCCCACCGCCCCGGCGGCCGCGGCTGGAGGAGCCGCCGAAGCTGCCGGGGACGCGGCCACCGCGACCCCCGCCGCCGACGGCCCCACCGCCGACGCCCCCGCCCCCGCCGAAGCCGCCGCGGTACCCGCCGCCCCGCATCGCCTCGGACAGGATCCCGCCGAGCACGAGGGCGCCGAGCTCGCCGCCGAACCCGCTGCCGCCACCCGAGGGCCCGGACCAGCGCGAGACGTCCGCTCGGGCCAGCTCCAGGGCTTCCTGCGCCCGCGCCTCCGCCTGCTGCGCCTCCCGCAGTGCCGCCGCCGCATCGCCGCCCGCGGTCGCCGCCGCGAGGTGCCGCTGCGCCTCGGCGAGCCGGGTCCGCGCGGTCGCCCCCACGGCGCCGCGCCGGGTGGACACGAAGTCCGCCGCCGCCGCCACCGCCGACCGGGCCGTCACCAGCGCCTGTTGCAGCGCGGCCGAGGTCCGGCGCGCCCGCTCCGCGGTCTCCCGGGCACCGGCGATCGCGGCGTCGAGGGCCACGCCCGCCTCGTCGAGCAGCCGTAACGCGGCGATCGGATCGGGCAGCCCGGGCGCACCGCCCGTCGTCGACGCACCAGCCCCGGGGCCCGGACCGTCGCCCGAGCCCCGCGCCGCCAGGTCCGCGGCCTTCACCACCGCCCGCGCCCGCGCGAGCACCCCGGCGTCGACCCCCGGCAACGCGGCCGCCTCGGCGAGGTCCTGCTCCACCCCGGCCCGCGCGGCGGGCACCCGCCCCGCCGCCTCGGTCAGCTCCGTGCCGCGCCGGGTGAGCCCGTCGAGGAGGGTCTCGGCCTGTGTCGCCGCGTCCTCCGCCGCACGCCCGTCGACCACCGCGTACGCGGGCTGCGACGCGGCCAACCGCGTCCGGGCCTCGTCGAGCTCCTTCTGCGCGTCGGCGAGCAGCGCACGAGCCTGCGGCAGGTGGTCCGCGACGGGCTCCAGCGCCGTGGTTGCCCAGCGGGCGGCGAGCTCGGCCCACGCCCGCTCGGCCTCCGGCACGCGCGCGATGAGCCCGAACAGGCGGGCGGCGACCCCGTCGACGTACCCGCCGGCGTCGGCCTCGAGGGCGCGGAGCCGGTCGAACGCGTCGACCTGGGCGTCGAGCCGGTCGTCGGCCTGCGTGGCGAGCCGGATGATCTCCGCGTGCGACGCGCGTTGCTCCGCCTCGGTCTCGGGCACCTCGTCGTCGAGCCGCTGACGGATCTCGAAGGCGGCCAGCATGTCCGCGCGCGAAGCCTCCAGGGCGGCGGCGAACCCCGCGACGGCCTCCTCGCCGAAGTGGGCGCGGGCGGCGGACAGCTCGCGCTCCGAGGTGCCGACGGCGTCGTCGACCTGCAGGAGCGCCTGGCTGGCCCGGTAGGCGAGGGTCTCGGTGGACTCGCCCGGCGCGGGATCGGGCGGCCCGGCGGGCACGGGCGCCGGGGCGGGCGACGGGGACGGGCGCCGCCGCCGGCTCACCAACCACGCGGCCCCGCCGGCGACGACGACCCCGCCGCCCACCAGCAGCGGGATCGACACCCCGCTGCCGGTCTCCCGCAGCCCGTCGGCCAGGCCGACGGCGGCGCCGGCCCAGTCCCCGCGTGCCAACGCCGGCTCCAGGGCATCGTGCCGGACCCGCACGATCGACGCGTCGGACTCGGGGAAGCCGTCGTCGACCGACAGCCCGTACACCCGGTCCCCGGTCGCGACGGCCAGCAGCACCTGGTCGCGCCCGAGCTGCGAGGCGGTGGCGGTGGCGTCGGCCCACTGCTGCCCGTCCCGGCCGTCGAAGGACCGCACGTACACGACGAAGAGGTCGTAGCCCCGGTCGGCGCGCAGCCGGTCGACGGCCTCGGCGACCCGGGCGCGGCCGGCGGCGTCGAGCGCGCCCGCCCGGTCGGTGACGCGGTCGGGCACGCGGAAGGGCGGATCGGCGGCCGCCCCGGCGGGCAGCAGCAGGAACGGCAGGACGAGCAGGGCGGCGAGCGCGGCGAACCGGCGCACGGTGATCTCCTTCGGCAGGGCGACGCCCGCCATCCTGGCCCCCCGCCCCCGCGGGCCTACGGGCCGCCCGTGAGCAGGGACCGCAGCTCGAGGGTGATCCGCTCCTTCAACGCGTCGTGCCCCGGCGCGGCGACGTGCTCGGGCGCGTGCAGGTCGGGGTAGCGCCAGACCGGCAGGAACTTGTACTCGTCCGGCTCCCACTCGTACCGGGCGTGCACGTGTCCGTGGAGGTGCGGCCAGGTGTTGCCGAGCACCTCGTAGTTGATCCGGCGGAACCCGGGGTCGTCGCGCAGCGCGGTCCGCACCGCCTGGCCGAGGAGCGACAGCTCGTGCAGGAAGAGGATCCGGTCGGGCTCGTCGAGATCGTCGAGGTGTTCGACCTCGTCCCGGTGGATCAGCAGGCAGTACCCGGGGAGCTTCTGGTGGTCGCCGAACACCGCGAAGCCCGACGCCGTCTCGGCGATCAGGTTCGGGAGCTTCTCGCCGCGCCGGAGGGCCTCGAGCCGGGTGTCCGGCTCGTCCCTCTCGCCGCGCCGCAGGACCTCGGGCCGGGCGTCGCTCGCGCTCATGCGGTGACGTTAGGACGATCCACCGACCGCCGCAGCCGGTGAGTCCTCACGGGACGGTGCGGCGACCGGTGCGGCGTGGGATGGTGGCGGCCCGAGCGAGAGGAGCGCCCGTGTCCACCCTCCCGAGCCGGCACGTCGCCGTCCGGATCGAGGCGCCGGCGACCGAGGTGTACGGGTTCGTCGCCGACCCCACGAACCTGCCCCGCTGGGCGGCCGGCCTCGCCTCCTCGGCCGTCGAGCTGCACGAGGGCCGGTGGGTCACCGACTCGCCGATGGGCACGGTCGAGATCGCCTTCGCGCCGCGCAACGACCTCGGGGTGCTGGACCACGACGTCACGCTGCCGAGCGGCGAAATCGTCACCAACCCGATGCGGGCGCTGCCCAACGAGGACGGCTGTGACCTCGTGTTCACCGTGCGGCGGCGCCCCGACATGAGCGACGAGGACTTCGAACGGGACGTCGCCGCCGTGCAGGCCGACCTCGACACCCTGGCCCGCCTGCTCGGCCGGCCGGGAGCGCCGGTGCCGTGAGCGAGGGCGCCGTCAGCGAGGGCGTGCCCGGGCGGGTCGTCGTGGTGGGCGCGGTGAACGTCGACATGGTCGTGCGCGCGCCGCGGCTCCCCGGGCCCGGCGAGACGGTGGTCGGGCCGGGGGTGGAGCGGTTCGGCGGCGGCAAGGGCGCCAACGCGGCGGTCGCCGCGGCCCGGGCGGGCGCGGAGGTCCGGTACGTCGGGGCCGTCGGCGCCGACGACGTCGGCTCCGCTGCGCTGGCCGAGTTGCGGGCCGAGGGGGTCGACGTCGGTGGGGTCGCGGTCCTCGACGGTGTGCCGACCGGGGTCGCGCTGGTCGTGGTCGACGCGGAGGGCGAGAACCAGATCGCCGTGGGCGGCGGGGCGAACGCGGCCGTCGACCCGGAGGCCGTGCGGGCCGCCGTCGCCGGTTCGGCGAGCTGGGCCGGATGCGTGCTGGTCAGCACCGAGATACCGGAGGAGGCGGCGGCCGCAGCGGTCGAGGCCGCCGCAGGGAACGGCATCCGGTGCGTGGTGAACCCCGCCCCGGTGCTGCCCGTGCTCGGGAGGCTGCTGGGGTACGGGCCGGTGCTGACCCCCAACGCGACGGAGAGCCGCGACCTGGCGGCCCTGCTCGACGACGGTCCCGCGGAGGACACGGTCGAGGCCCGGGCAGCCGCGCTCGCCCGCCGGACGACGGCCGAGGTCGTGGTGACCCTGGGCGGCGAGGGGGTGCTCGTCGTCGACCCCGACGGCGGCGCCGAGCACGTCCCGGCGCACCCCGCGCCGCAGGTCCGGGACACGACCGGTGCCGGCGACACGTTCAACGGCGTCCTCGCGGCCGGGCTGGCGGCGGGGGAGTCGGTCGCGCGGGCCGTACGACGGGCGGTGGTCGCCGCCGCGCTGTCGGTCGCGGAGAGCGGGGCGCGCAGCGGGATGCCGGACGGGCGGCGGATCGAGCACCCCGAGCGCGGCCCGAGGGGCCGTGCGCGGGAAGTGGTGCGCCGGCGCCACTTCCCGCGCACGTGAGCGTCAGCGCGGTTCGGCCGGCACCTCGAGCAGGAGCGAGTGGCCCTGGTGCGGCTCGAGCTCCACGACGAAGGCGCGCAGGTCGTCGACCACGCCGACCTCCTTGTCGGTGAACATGTCCGTCACGCGGCTGCCGGGGACGAGGTGCTCGGAGCGCACCGTGCCGGTGACGGGTTCGGCGGCGAAGTTGAGCACCGTGACGTGCGTCCGACGCCCGCCGTCCTCGCCCGGGTCGAGCTCGTGGACCAGAACGAGCATGCCGCGGTGCGACACGTCCGGGATGTCGACCTGCCGCGCCACCGCGATCCCGTAGCGCGAGCGGACGGCGAGGATCGCCTGCAGCTGCCGGGCGAAGCTGCGCTCGTCCTCCAGCTGCTCCGGCAGCGACCCGTACAGCGAGCGGCCGCGCGGCATCCCGGAGGCGGACTTCACCGCGTGCGGGGCGGCGCCCATCAGGTCGTGCGCGGCGCGGTGGATCCACCGGGTGTCGCCCTCGGCGATCAGCTCGGCGACCTCCTCGGCCGGCAGGGTGAGCATGCCCGTCAGGTCCCAGCCGGACAGGGCGAACACGCCGGGCTGCAGAGCGTTGTACATCGCCAGCAGCAGGTGCACCCGCATGATCTCGGGGACGTCGTCCTCCGTGATCGCCTCGAGCGAGGTGATCCCCAGCGTCGCGGCGATGACCGTCGCCGTGGTGCAGGCGATGCCGTTGGTCGTGAAGACCCGGTTGTACGGCGCCTTCTCGCCGGTCAGCGCCGCGGTGAGGTCCGCGCGCACCCGCTCGGCGAGCTGCTCGCCGGTGAGCTCCTCGCCGCCGAAGGGGTAGACGTCGTCGCGGTGCCCGGTGGCCCAGTGCACCAGCTCGTAGGTCAGCTCGTCGTGGTTCTGCAGGGCGTGCACCAGCCCGGCCGGGTCGACGCCCAGCTCCAGCGAGGTCCGCTGGGTCAGCCGCAGGAACTCGGTGTCCCCGGTGACCAGCGCGTGGTGGTAGGCGGGGCGGTTGACGAAGTCGTACGACAGGTCCGGGCCGGCCTCGGCGGTGGCGCGGATGTCGTCGATCGTCAGGTTCAGCTCCTGGAAGGTGAACCCACCCAGCTTGCGCACCATGCTGGCGATCAGGTGGTTGGCCGCCGAGGAGAGCGGGTGCCCCTCGGACCAGGCCGGCATGCCCTCGGCGCTCTTCTCGACGCCGAGGAAGCCGTTCGCGTCGAGCCGCAGCGCGCCGGAGCCGAGGTCGGCCAGCGAGTGCACGGCGTCGCCGATCACCAGGCGCATCCCGGCGAACGACGGGTCGAGCCAGTTGATCGAGGGCTGGCCGTCCTTGAAGTAGTGCAGGTACACCCACCGCCGGGCCACGCCGTCGACGCCGACGACCGGCTTGGTCGCGCTCCAGTTCGTCTCCTTGACGCCCGGCGCGTAGAAGATCACCCGCTGCAGCCGGCCGATGATGTACCCGGCCTTCTCCAGCGCCTCCTCGGTGGGCACGTCGAGGTTGACCGAGTCCCGGCCCGGCGGGACCTCGGGCAGGAGGTTCCAGTCCTCCTCCTCGATCTCCACCATGTGGTAGATGCCGGGGTAGTCGGCGTACTTCATCTCGGCGAGCCGGAAGTCCGCGCCCTTGCCGGTGTGGCCGGGCACGATGTCGTCGATGATCGTGCCGCCGGACCAGGTGGCCATGCCGCACATCGCGCGGAACTCGGCCTCCGTGCCGAACGCGGGGTCGATCTCCGTGCCGATCCGGTCGAAGTGGCCGTCGACGCTCGAGGTGTACTGCCAGCCGGCGATGCCGCCGGCCCGCTTGACGGGCCCGGTGTGGATCGCCTCGATGCCGATGGTGCAGAAGGCGTTCCACAGCGCCTCGTCGCCGAGCGCGCACAGGAAGGACTCGCCCGGCCGCGTGATCAACGAGATCGGGTATGCGGTGAACCAGACCGACGCCGACTCGACGGCCTGGCGCGGGCCGGGATCGGCGAACGGGTTCTGCCACATCGTGCCCTGGCCGGAGAACTGCCGGGCGATCTCGTTGGCGTCGGCGAGCATCGACTGGCTGAGCAGCCAGGACACGTACGCCGGGTTCTCACCCGTGGCGGCGCCGTCCTTCGCGACCGACCGCCGGACGACGGGCGACTTGGCCCGGGCGCGATGGCGGAGCGTGCGGGGACGCGCAGGATGCAGGTGCTCCGCGTAGGTGATCTCGCTGGGCTCGTGGGGGTGCTGCTCCGCGGTCTCCTCGGACTGCGCCCGAGACAGCGCTGCGTCGTCTGCCATCTACTCTCCGTGCTCGCCGCGACCCGGTCGTCGCCCGGGGGTGGGTCTACCACCCACGCCTGCGGGGAAACGACGGTGACGCGCCGACGGTGCGCCCGTCCACCCGACCGCGCAGGCCGAGCGGTGGGCCCCGCCGCTCGGCGACGGGGCCGTGCCGCCCGTGCCGCCCGTGCCGCCCGTGCCGCCCGGTCCGTCCGGGTTGCCCGGGGCCGCTCAGTGCTGTTCAGGGCTGTTCAGGGCTGTTCAGGGCTGTTCAGTGCCCGCAGGCCGCCCCGCCCGCCGCCGTGACCGCACCGAGGCCCAGCGGGTCGAGGTCGCGCGGGTCCGGGGTCGGGGTCCAGCGGCCGTCGACCTCCCGGTAGTCCCACTCCGGGCCGCCGGCGGCGATCGCGCGCACGGCCTCGACCAGCCGGTCCACGTCGGACCCGGTGGTGTTCAGGCCGAGGCTGACACGCACCGCGTCGGCCCCGCCGGCGAGGCGGGCGAGCAGCGGGTGGGCGCAGAAGCGGCCGTCGCGCACCCCGATGCCGTGCTCGGCGGACAGCGCGGCCGCGACGAGCCCGGCCGGGATGCCGGTGACGGTGAAGGAGGCGACGGCGACCCGGTCCGGGGCGTCGGCCCAGATCCGGAGCGGGCGGACGCCCGCGATCCCGGACAGCCCGCTGACCAGGCGGGCGAGCAGGGCCCGCTCGTGGGCGGGGGCGACCTCGTCGATCACCGGGTCCAGTGCGCGGCAGGCCGCGGCGATCGCGGCGGCGCCCAGGACGTTGGGTGTGCCGGCCTCGTGCCGGTGCGGCGCCGGGGCCCAGCTGACCTCCGCGGTCCGGTCCTCCACCCCGACCGAGCGCACTGCGCCGCCGCCGGCGAGGTACGGGGTGGCGACGTCGAGCCAGTCCCGCCGCCCGACCAGCGCGCCGGCGCCGTAGGGGGCGTAGAGCTTGTGCCCGGAGAGCACGACGTAGTCCACCTCGGACGCCGCGATGTCGACCCGGCGGTGCGGGGCGAGCTGGGCCGCGTCGAGCACCACGCGGGTGCCCGCGGCGTGGGCGATCGCGCAGATCTCGTCGATCGGCAGGATCTCGCCGGTGACGTTGGAGGCGCCGGTGATCGCCAGGAGCGCGGTCGGCTCGGCGGCGAGCGCGTCGCGCAGGAGGTCGAGCGTCTCGCCGACGGTGTCGGGCGCACGCACCACGCGGTGGTCGGTGCCGCGCCAGGCCAGCAGCGTGGCGTGGTGCTCGACGTCCAGGCACAGCGTCGCGCCGGGGACCGCGCCCGCGAGCAGGTTGAGCGCGTCCGTGGTGTTGCGGGTGAACACGACGACGTCGTCCGCCCGCGCCCCGACGAACCGGGCGACCGTCTCCCGCGCGCCCTCGAGGACCGCGGTGCAGACCTGCGAGGCGTAGCCGGCGCCGCGGTGCACGCTCGAGTAGTAGGGGAGGAGCTCGGCCACGTGGTCGGCGACGGCGCGCAGGGCGGGGGCGCTCGCGGCCAGGTCGAGGTTGGCGTAGGGCACCGTGCGGCCGTCCACCAGCGGGACCGGGAGGCCGGTGCCGACCAGCTCGGGCAGGGGAGCGGCGGGCGTCGACGCGGCGGAGGCGGCGGCCGTGGCGCGGGCCGGAGCCGCGGCGCAGCCCGGGGCCTCGGTGCAGGGCGGAGCGGTACGGACGTCGGACATCGTGGATCCTCCACGGATCACTCAGGACCCGGTACGGCACGAGGTGCCGGACGTCGGGGTCCGCGCTTGCCGGCCGCGGGTCCGCGGCGGCCCGGTCGTCACCCGGAGCACCCCACCGCGGAGGAGGGTTGCCGGCCAGCGAGCCGGGGCTTGGCGCTGGCGCTCTTGACCTGACGACGACGGTAGGTGCCGATCCGCGGAACGGTCAAGTGTGATCCGGGCCGCGGAATCGGGAGCGGGAATGACCGGACATTGCGGTCGCGGATGTTCCAGATCGGCGCGAATTGTCCGGCCCTCGCTCGATCCCGGCCATTCCCGCGGCATTTCCGATCCGTTTCCCCCGCGCCGGGAAGAACGCTCACGCTGGGTGGAGGGACGGCGGCGGTCTCCCATCACCCGATCGAGGGGGACGGCGGCGAATCGCCAGGTCGGCCAAGGCGAGTCGTGATCGGTTCCCGAGATCGCCGACACGATCGCGTGAAGATTCCGCGCCGCATCACACCGCGCACCCGGCCCGTTCCGGGGCTCCGAGAGGTCGGATTACGGTGACCTGGGCCACGAGAACGGGTCCGAAATGAGGCCGGAACGGTGTGGGACGACCCTCTGTCCGACCCCGCTGGTCACCACTGCTCCACAGGGGTGACACAGTTCCGGTCATGCGCCTCACCGACCGCTTCGCCTATCGACGTCACGTCGATCTGCGTCGCGTCGCGAGCGCACTGTGTAGCGCGCCGGTGAACTGAAGGCCCGGGCCGTCCGGCCCCGCCCTCTTCCCCCTCGCGACCCCGCTCCGGCACCCGCCGTCCCGTCCGCCCGGCCCCGACCGGGCCGCCGACCGGTGTGCCAGGCCTCGCCCACCGCCGCCCGCCCCGCCGCCGCCGGTCGGTCCACATCGGACCGTCGGTGCGGTGTTCGGGCGCCGGTCCGCCGCCGTCCGCTCCCCGATGAGAAGAAGTGGAGACATCGTCGTGCCCCGACACCGACGACACCGACCATCCCGGTCGGCCCTGACCCGGCTCGCCGGGTCCGCGACCCTGGCGGGCGCCGCCGTGGTCGGCCTGACCGGCCCGGCCCAGGCCGCCACCCCGGACCTGGTGCCGGACCTCGCCCCGCTGCTCACCGCCCATTACGACGAGGAACCCGCACCCGCGCCGGAGGCCCCGTACGTCGAGCCGTCGTCCACGGCGTTCGGCGAGGGCGACCTGCTGAACCAGGGCCGGGACCTCGCTCCCGCGGGCGTCCCGCTCGCCGGCCTGACCCAGTCGGCGGTGGGCGCGCCCAGCCGACTCCTGCCGAGCTGAGGCCCGGGATGCGTGCACCGAAGAAGATCCTGCTCGGGCTGCTGGCCCTGGGGGTCGTCGCCGGGGTGACCACCATCCCCGGCGGCGACGCGTACGCCGACGTCGAGACCGTCAGGTCCGCCGTGAAGGGGGCCGACGGCAAGGACTACTGGGTCGAGAACAACATCGACACCGACGCCGCGGAGGACTCCCGCGACGGGTCGACGCGACCGGAGTACATGGTCGTGTGGGCCGGTGACGAGAACGTCGCCGACACGGTGGTCCCGGACGTCAAGAACCTGCCGGGGTCGCTGGCGAACCCGACCGACAAGGTGCGCAACGCGCTGCCGGGGCCGGACTTCATGGCGGTCGTCGACGTCACGAAGGGCTCGCCCGGCTACGGCAAGGTCGTCAACACGGCGACCGTCGGTCCGCTGGTCGAGAACGAGCCGCACCACATGCAGTACTCGTGGCGCAAGGGCGACAAGATCTACGCGGGTGGCCTCTACTCGGCGGCCACCTACGTCTTCGACGTGTCCGCGCTGCCGGAGCTCAAGCTCTCCGGCATCAGCCTCCCCAGCCAAACCCTCTGCGGGTCGGTGCCGGACGCGTACTGGGTTCTGAAGGACGGAACGGCCTACGGCACGTACATGGGCGGGCCGGTCGTGCCCGGGCCGTGCACGTACTCCCACGGCGAGGTGCGGACCGGCAACGGTTTCGCCGGGACCCCCGGTGAGGTCGTCCGCTTCGGGCCGGACGGGCAGAAGCTGGTCGAGGCCCCGGCCGCGACCACCACGCCCGAGGACCCGACGCAGTGCCTCAACATGCCCGCGCTCGGCCAGCCCAGCTGCGCCAACCCGCACGGCATCCAGGTCCGCGAGGACCTGAAGACGATGGTCACGAGTGACTACGCCGAGCCGCGGACGATCATCCTCGACCCGGTCAAGGCGCCGTCGCCCTACCTGCGCCGGCCGACCGTCCGGACGTGGGACATCTCCGACCTGAACAACCCGAAGGTCAAGTCGGTGTCCTACCTGCCGACCGGTCCGCGGTCGAACGGCCAGGACCCGCTGCACAACGAGAACCGTGCGGCGATGGAGACCACGGTGACCAACCTGCCGGGTCACAAGGGCGCCTTCGCCCAGACCATGCAGGGCGGCGCGCTGTTCTACACGCCGGACATCACCGCGCCGGAGCCGCAGTGGCGGGAGATCTACGACCTCTCCGCCGCGGTGAAGGAGCTCGACCCGAAGGCCGGGGACAACGGCGGCCCGAGCTCGAACGGCGGATGGCTGCAGACCAGTCCCGACGACAAGACGCTGTACCACGCCATCATCGGCCGCAAGCCCGGCGCGCTGGGCAAGGACGACCCCGGTACCGCCGGCGGCGTGATCGCACTCGACATCGAGAAGCTGGTCGAGGCGGGCGACAAGGCGACCTGCTCGATCGACACCACCGACGAGATCGCCGGCGGTGGCGCGGAGTCCGACTGCCCGACGCTCAAGGGGCACCAGGTCATCAACCCCGGCAAGGCCGCGGGCGGCCCGCACTGGGGTGCCCTGGACAACCTCGAGCTGGGTGACGACGGCTTCTACCACGAGACCGACCGGCCCAAGCGCCTGGCGACCACGAACTACTTCGTGGCCCGCACCGGCACCGACGGCGACCACAAGGTCTGCCTCGTGGACATCGCCGAGGACGGCGAGCTGAAGCTCGACGAGGACTTCAAGGACGAGAACACGGGTGACACCTGCCTCTCGTTCAACCGGGAGCGCTGGCCGCACGGCGCCTTCGGCAACGCGAAGCCCCACTCGATGCTGTTCGTGGCGAACGATGCCGACATCAGGTGACACCCGGCACCGGGTCTCCCGGTCGCGGCGCGCCCCGGTGCGCCGCGGCCGGGCGGCCGCCGCCGGCATGGTCGGCTCGGTGGTGGTGCTCCCGCTCGCCCTCGTGGCGGGCGGGGGCACCGCCCTCGCCGACACCGCGACCCCGGCCGCCCGTGCGGCGGCGGCCCTGGGGGAGCAGGCGGGTCCCGTGGCGGTGGTGCTGCGGGTGGCGCTGCTGGCGGGGATGGCGGTCGCGGGTGGCATCGCCCTGGTGCACGGACTGCTGGGCCGCCGGACGCCGCGGGGGTCCTCCACCGGCCTGCTCGGCGGGCAGGCGCCGCGCGGGCTGCTGGTGACGGCCTGGGTCGCGGCGGGCGTCGTGGCCGCCGCGGCCGAGGTCACGCACCTGGCGGGCTCGGTGTCGGTGCTCGGCACCGTCGCGCACGTGGTCCTCGGGCTGCTGGCCGCGGCCCTGCTCGGGGTCCGCTGGTCGGCCGTGCCCGGCGCGCTGCTGCTGGGGCTGCTCGCCGCCCAGCTCGGGTCGGCGCACACCGGGCTCGCGTTCGCGCTCGACGCGACCTACGCCGTCGCGTCGGGGATGCTCGTCGGGGCCACGGCGGTCGCCGCCGCCGGTGCGCGACGGGCGGGACCCGTGGTCGGGCCGCGTGCGGAGTACCCCGCGGGCCCGGACGGATCGTCGCGGCCCGGTCCGCCCGGGCGGCCGGGATCCGCGTCGGCCGGGAGCGGGGTGCCGGCGACCGGGGCGCGCAGTCGCGCGGCCGCGGAGGCGCCGACGGTGCCGTTCACGGCCGTGTCCCCCGAGGGCGAGGCAGAGCCGGAGGCAGAGGTGGGACGGGACGCGCGCCCGCGGTCCGGGGTGCTCGCCCGGGTCGCGATCACCGCGGGGCTGGTCGCCGTCGCCACCGGGGTCGTCCAGGTCGTCGTCAGCGGGCCGGACACGGTCCACGACCTCACCGGCAGCGGGTACGGGCTGGCCGGGCTCGCCGCCGCGGCCCTGCCCGCGCTCGTCCTGGCCGGCTGGGCGGCGGCCCTCCTGCCGGGCGGCCACCTGCGGGCCCGGGAGCTGCACCGGATCGCCGGAGCGGCCGGCGTCGCCGGCGTGGCCGCCGCGGCCCTGCTCGCGGCCCTTCCCCTGCCGGGACCGGCGCCCGAGCCGGGGAGGCCGCTGCTGCGCACCCTCGACGCGGGGGGCCAGCGCCTCGCCCTGCTCGTGGCGCCGATGCGACCCGGCCCGAACCTGGTCCGCCTCTCCGGGACGGGTTACCCGGCCCCGGACGCGCCCGCCGCCCGGCCCGTGGCGCTGCGCAGCGGCGGGCACGAGCACGGTCCGACGGTCCCGACCGGCGCGACCGTCTCGGCCCCCACGTCTGCCGACACGTCCGCCCCCGCCGTCCCGTTCACGGCGCGGGACGGTGCGGCGGGCGGCTGGGCCGTCGTCGACCTGCCCGCGGGGGCGAGCACGCTCACGGTCTCGGCCGGCGGCGTGACGAGCACCGTTCCCGTGGACACCGGGTCGGCGGCGCCCACCCCCGCCGAAGCGGCGCTGACCGGCCCGGACGGGCCGGAGTGCGCGGCGGCCCTGCTGGGCGACCTCGCCGGGCAGCGTGCGGGCGAGCCGGCCGCGGAGGCCGGGACCTGCCCGTCCGGCGCTCTCCCGGAGTCCGACGCCGGCGCGCTGCGGGCCACCGTGCGCACCCTCACCGAGCACGGGGTGCGCAGCGTGCGGGTGGTGGCGGACGACTCGCCGCGCGCGCGGGCGGCGGCCGAGCTCGTCCGGACCCGGATCAGCGGAGCCGGCGGCCGGCTCGTCGAGCGGCCCGACGCCGACAGCGCCCTGATCGTCGTGTCCGGCTGGGCGGCCGCCGCGGCGACCCTCCAGGAGGTCTCGGCGCGGGCGCTGGAGACGCCGACGCATCTGGGCGGAACGTATCTCGCCCCGTGGTTGTTGACAGGTGGGGTCGTGACCCGGACGTCGTCGTCCGTGGTGCCCCTGGTCTTCAACCCGCAGGACCAGCTCGCGAAGCGCTACGCCGGTGAGATCGCCGCGACCTTCCCCGGCGAGGCGCCCTCGACCTCCGGATTCGTGCGCTGGGCCGCGCACTCGGGCGTTCGGCTCGACGACCGGCCCACCCTGTTCGGCGCGGCCCCGGTCGACGTCCCGATGACCGTGAACGCCCCGGGCGACACCGCCGGGCACCACGGCGGCGGCAACCCGGCCGCGTGGTTCCCCAACGGCACCGTCGTGCCGGTCAGCGCCCCCCTCGATCCCTCGTGAAGGAGACCAGTCATGTCCGTGCTCGATGAACCGGTCGGCGGGCCGGCGGGGAACCCGCTGGTGCGGGCCCTGCGCGGGGTCCCGGCCCAGGAACGCGCCGCGTTCGGCCCGGCCGACCGCGAGGCGCCGCCGGTGCGGTGGATGCCGACGGCCGTCGCCGTGCTGCTCGCGGCCCTGCTGCTGTGGGGCATCTCGCGCGTGGCCCCGGCCACCATGGTCGGCACCGGCGCGCTCGGCCTCGCCCTCGGCTTCACGCTGTTCCACTCCCGCTTCGGTTTCACCTCCGGCTGGCGCCAGCTCGTGGCCGTCGGGCAGGGCGCCGCGATCCGCGCGCACATGGTGATGCTCGGCGTGGCGACCGTGCTGTTCGGAGTGATCTTCGCGACCGGGATCGGGCTGTCCGGGGACCCGCGCGGGTACGTGTCGCCGGTCGGGATCGGGCTGGTCGTCGGGGCCTTCCTGTTCGGCGTGGGGATGCAGATCGGCGGCTCCTGCGCCTCGGGCACGTTGTTCGCCGTCGGCAGCGGGCAGAGCGCGATCGTGTTGACGCTGTTCGGGTTCATCGTCGGCTCGGTGTTCGCCGCGCTGTCCTTCCCGTTCTGGAACGACCTCGTGCCGCAGGGCCCGTCCGTCTCCCTGGTCGACGTCTTCGGCGGCATCCCCGGCGCCGTCGCGGCGTCGCTGCTGGTGCTCGTGCTGATCGGCGGCGCCACCTACTGGGTGGCCAAGCGGCGCAACCCGCCGCCGGTCGAGCGGCCGCCGTCGGCCCGCGGGATCGCCCGGGTGCTGCGCGGCTCCTGGCCGCTCTGGGTCGGCGCGATCGTGCTGGCGGTGCTGAACGCCGCCGTGCTGTTCGTGTCGGGCCAGCCGTGGGGAGTGACGTCGGCCTTCGGCCTGTGGGGCGCGAAGGTCCTGCAGTGGTTCGGCGCGGAGCCGCAGAACTGGGCGTTCTGGCAGCAGCCCGCCAACGCGAAGGCGCTGGCCGGGCCGGTCCTGGCCGACCGCATCTCGGTGCTGGACCTCGGCATCATGATCGGCGCGCTGTTCGCCTCCGCGGTCGGCGGCGCGTTCCTGCTGCACAAGCGGATCCCGTGGAAGCTCGCCGTCGGCGCGGTGGTCGGCGGGATCCTCATGGGGTACGGCGCGCGGCTCGCGGGGGGCTGCAACATCGGCGCCTACTTCTCCGGGATCGCCTCGTTCAGCCTGCACGGCTGGATCTGGGGTGTGGTCGCGCTGGCCGGGACGTGGGTCGGGCTGCGGCTGCGGCCGCTGTTCGGGCTCGCGAACCCCAAGCCGGCCGACTCGATCTGCTGACCACGAGAAAGGAACCTCGATGATCCGTGTGACCTCCGCCGTCCTCGGCGGGATCGCCCTGACCACGCTCGCCGGCGGTGCCCTCGCCGGCACGGCGAACGCCGCTCCGGTGATCGCCGAGCCGCCCACCGGGCCGGGCCCGGCCGTCGCCGGCAACCCCCTGTGGGTGACCGACCACGTGCCGGTCCCCGTCGACGACCCGACCTTCGGCGCGTTCGACCTGCTCGGGCCGGCCTACGGCCTCGTCGGCGGCGTCAACTAGCGCCGACCTGCCCACCGGGGACCGNGACCTCGCGAGCGGTCGTGGCGGCTCCGGTGTGGGGCGCTCGACCGGCCCGGCCGCTCGGCGGCCGCTCGTCGGCCGGCAGGGGCCGTTCGCGGACCGGCGGGGTGAGCAATCCCCGGGGTGCTTCCCGCCGCAACGGCCGGGCGGGAGGGTGGCGGCCATGCTGTTCATCGGGGTCGCGGCCGACGAGTCGACCGACGAGCACGAGGGCTTCGTCGCCGGACTCGACGCCGCGGGGCGGGCCACCGACATCTGGACGGACGTCCGGGACCGGCTGTCCGAGTACGCGGCCGTCGTCGCCCGGTGCGAGTGCGGGTGGTCCGGCCTGCCGCGGGCGGCCGACGCGGCGGGGCTCCGCGCCGCCGAACGGGAGTGGATCGACGGGCACTTCTCCGCCGTCGTCGGCGCGGGGCCGTGGCCCGACGAGGTGTTCCTGCGCCCCGCGGCCCGGGCGACCTCCGCCGTGACGTGAGCCGGAGTCCATTGACGCGCCTCACGGCCGCCGGGCACGATCACGGCGACGAGACTTAGTCGATCGTTCGTTCAGTAGGGCTCCCGCGGCCGGCACGAGCCGGGGGGCGTTGCCGGGCGAGCGGGGAGCGGAGCAAGGATGCGGACGCGCTTCACGGAACTGTTCGGGGTCGAGCACCCCATCGCGCAGGGCGGCATGCAGTGGGTCGGGCGGGCACCGCTCGTCGCGGCCGTGGCCAACGCGGGCGCCCTGGGGTTCATCACGGCCCTGACCCAGCCGACGCCCGAGGACCTGCGGGCGGAGATCCGGCGCTGCCGGGAGCTCACCGACAAGCCCTTCGGCGTGAACCTCACGATCCTGCCGGCGATCACGCCTCCGCCGTACGCCGAGTACCGGCAGGTGATCATCGACGAGGGCGTGCCGTTCGTCGAGACCGCGGGCTCGAACCCGGTCGAGCACCTCGAGCACTTCCACTCCGCCGGCATCAAGGTGATCCACAAGTGCACCTCGGTCCGGCACGGGCTCAAGGCGCAGAAGCTCGGCGTCGACGCCCTGTCGATCGACGGCTTCGAGTGCGCCGGGCACCCGGGTGAGGACGACGTCCCCGGGCTGATCCTGCTGCCCGCCGCGGCCGACGCCCTCGACATCCCCTTCATCGCCTCCGGCGGCTTCGGCGACGGGCGCGGGCTCGCCGCGGCGCTCGCGCTGGGCGCCGACGGCATCAACATGGGTACCCGCTTCATGGCGACCGTGGAGTCGGGCATCCACCAGAACGTCAAGGACCGGCTGGTCGAGGCGGGGGAGCGGGACACCCAGCTGATCTTCCGCCAGCTCCGCAACACCGCCCGGGTGGCCGACAACGCGGTGTCCCGCGAGGTCGTCGCGAAGCTCGACGCCGGGGCGACGTTCGAGGACATCAAGGACCTGGTGGCGGGCAAGCGCGGCGTGCTGGTCTACGAGACCGGCGACCTCGACCACGGCATCTGGTCCGCGGGCATGGTGCAGGCGCTGATCCACGACATCCCCACCTGCGAGGAGCTGATCACCCGCATCGTCCGCGAGGCGGAGGAGATCATCACCGGCCGGCTCGCGGGCCTGGTCGGCGCACCCGCGGCGGTCTGACCCCGCGAGTCGGGAGTTCTGGCCGCGCGCGTCGGGAGTTGAGGCGGCGCGCGTCGGGAGCTGCGGTAGGCGGCCGGGGCCGGAAGAGTGGGAGGCATGCCTCTCGACCCCGGCCCCCGGGCCGGCGCGTGTGATCTCCCGGCCGCAGCGCCGGCCGGAGGATCCGCGCTCCCGGCCGACCGGATCGCGACCGCCCGCGCCGCGGCGGTCGCCCGAGCCGCCGCGCTGGAGGTGCAGGTCGCCGCGCTCGCCGAGCAGCAGGCCCTCACCACCCACGACGACGAGCACGATCCCGAGGGCGTGACGATCGGATTCGAGCGCGCCCAGCTCCTCGGCCTGCTCGCCGGTGCCCGCGACGAGATCGCGGCCCTCGACCGCGCCGCCGACCGACTCCGGGACGGGACCTACGGCCGGTGCTCCCGCTGCGGCGTCGTCATCCCGGAGGTCCGTCTCGAGGCCCTGCCGGCCGCAGAGACCTGCGTGACCTGCGCCGACCTCCGTCGTCGACGCCGCTGATCCCCGCTTCCCCGAGTTGACGGCAGCGAACGGCCGGACCGACGGGTCGCCCGCCGAGCGCGTCCCCAGACCGACCGGGCGACGCGCCACCCCCGACCGGGCTGCGTGCCACACCCGGGCGGCCCTTCCACACCCGCTCCAGCTGGCTCCCACACCCGCGGCGTGCCCGGCACACCCCGTCGACGGCCCGTGTCGCGCCCTCCCGGGTGTGCCGTCCCGTTCGCGATCGTGACCGGATCCACCGAGACGACCCACCGCCGGCGGTGCGCGCGGCACCCTGCCGCCCATGGACTCCCACGGTCTCCGCACCCGGCGCTCGCTGCTCGACGACGGCTTCACCCCCGCCGAGATCCGTCGCCTGCGCACCTCCGGTTCGCTCCTCCCCGTTCGACGCGGCACGTACACCGAGCCGGGCGACCGGCGTCTCGAGACACCGGAGACGCGGCATGCGCTACAGGTGCGGGCGACCCTCCCGGTGCTGGCGAAGGGCTCGGTGGTCAGCCACGCGTCGGCGGCCGTGCTGCACGGGCTGCGGCTCTGGGCGGTCCGGCTCGACCGGGTGCACGTCACGCGGGACGCGACCAGCGGCGGCCGCACGTCCCGTCGCTTCCACCTCCACACGGCCCGGCTGCGCGCGGACGAGGTCGTGGAGATCGACGGGATCGCCGTCACCTCGCTCGCCCGGACCGCCGTCGATCTCGCCCGGACCCTGCCCTACGAGCAGGCGGTCGTCGCCGTCGACTCCGCGTTCGACATCCGGCGAGGCCGAACCCCGGGCCGGGCACCGCTCGCGCGGAGCGACTGGGACGAGGCGATCAGCAGAGCCGCGGGATGGCCCGGTGGACCGGCAGCCGGCCGGGTCGGGAGGTTCGCCGCCGACGGCGCGGAGAGCGCGGGGGAGTCCCGTAGCCGGATCGCGATCGCGGCGGCCGGTCTCCCGCCGCCGGTCCTCCAGCTCGCCGTTCCCGGAACGGCCCGGGGCGTCGACGGACGGGTCGACTTCGCCTGGCGCGATCAGCGCGTGGTCGGGGAGTTCGACGGCCGCGTGAAGTACGGGCGGCTGCTCGCGCCCGGGCAGGAGGCCGGCGACGTCGTCTTCGCCGAGAAGATCCGCGAGGACGCGATCCGCGCCGCGGGATGGACGGTCCTGCGCTGGACCTGGGGCGAGCTGCGGGAGTTCGACCCGGTCGCCGCCCGGCTCCGGCGCGCCCTCGATGGCTGATCGGGGGGACCTGCCACACCCGGAGGTGCGTCCCGCGGGCCGTCGACGGGGTGTGCGGCGTGCTCCGCGGGTGTGGGAGCAGGCCCCAGCGGGTGTGGGGGAGCTGATCGCCGACCGTCAGGCGACGGCGCGGCGGGCGAGCCGCACCCGCAGCGTCCGGTCCGGCTCGGGTGCGGTGATCGCGCCCGGCACGCCGCCGAGGCACTCGAGCTCGCCGCGGTCGACCAGGTAGCGCACGTGCGAGGCGGTCTCGGCGAGCGCGCCGATCCGCATCGGGCCGACCTCGTCCCAGGGCCGCGACCAGGTCAACCGGGCCGCGAGCTCCCACATCGTCGGCTCGCCCGCCTCGCGGACGATCCCCAGCAGCTCGCGGCACCGCTCGGCGTGGTGCGCCTGCAGGGCCCGGGCGCGCGCGGCGAGCCCCCGGAAGCGGTACTCGTGCGCGGGCAGCGCCGTGAGCCCGCCGTGCTCCTCGTCGGCGAGGGCGACCCGCTCCAGCGAGTCGAGGAAGGTCTCGAGCGCCGGGGCGTCGGCGCTGGTGAGGCCGATGTTCGGGGTGATCCGCGGCAGGACGTGGTCGCCGGTCAGCAGCACCCCGGCGTCGGCCTCGAGCAGGCAGATGTGCCCGGGGGTGTGGCCCGGGGTCCAGAGCGTGCGGACCGCCCGGCCCTTCAGCGGGAGCGCGTCCCCGTCGGAGAGCAGGACGTCCGGCTCGGCCATCGACGACCCGTCCGGACCGCCGGAGCGCGGCCCGGTCAGCTCGCCGACCTCGGCCTCGGAGGCGCCGCACCCGCAGAGCCAGCCGGCCATGATCTGCCGCTGCTCGTCGGGGCCGCCCGAGTTCCAGCGCTGCGGCAGGGTCGCGGCCTCCAGGCGGTGCATGGCGATCCACGCGCCACTGCGCTCGGCCAGCCGCCCGGAGAGACCGTGGTGGTCGGGGTGGACGTGCGTCGCGACGATCCCGACGACGTCGTCGAAGCCCGCGCCCGCGGCCTCGAGGCCGGTGACCAGGGCGGACCAGGTCTCCTCGGTGTCCCACCCCGGATCCACGACGACCACGCCGTCGTCACCCGGGACGAGGTAGCAGAGCGTGTACCGCAACGGGTTGTGCGGGATCGGGACCGGCACGGACCAGAGGCCCGCCTCCAGCCGCTCGACGGGCGGGAGCGCCCTGGCGGCCCACGCCTCGCGCTGCGCCGTCCCGACGACCTCCACACCCGCGGGGACACCGCCCGCGGGGACCCTCTGCACCACCCGCCACCCACTTCCTGGACGCCGAACGTCCGAAACCTTCCTGGACGGTAACCCGGCCCGGGCGGCTCACTCAACCGAGCGCAGCAGGAAGGTGACGAGGCGCTCGGCGTAGTCCTCGACGTCGATCTTCGGGCGCAGCCGCTCCGGGGTGGAGGAGACGTGCAGGGCGACGCCCCCGCAGAGCGTGTCCAGCAGCAGCGTGACCGGGGTGTCTGCGGCGACCTCGCCGCGGTCGATCCCGCGCCGGACCATCGCCCGGGCGGCCCGCACCTGGGCCTCCCGGTGCCGTTCCCACCGCTCGGCGACCCCGGGCAGCTGCGGCGCGTCCAGCCCCATCCGCTCGAAGGCGCGCCCGGAGGGGCCGAGGTGCATCTCCAGGAGCTGGCGGGCCAGCCGGACGAGGTCGCCACGCAGGGTGCCGGTGTCGACGTCCGCGACGGGCGGCACACGCTCGGCGAGCGCTCCGACCAGCAGGGCCTCCTTGCTCGGCCAGCGCAGGTAGATCGACGCCTTGCCGACCCCCGCGCGCCGGGCCACCGCCTCCACGCTGAACCCCGCCCAGCCCTGCGAGCCGAACAGCTCGACGGCGGCGCGGGTGACCCGTCGGTCGACGTCGGGATCGCGCGGGCGGCCCGCGGCGGGGGAGGCGCTCATGGCGTCGCCCAGGCTAGTCGTGGGCGGGAGTGGACGAACGCGCCGCGACCGGCTGCGGCGGGGCGGGAACGGCCGCGAACCGGGAGAGGGACCGGCGGGAGCGAACGTGACGGACCCGAAATTGCATGCCGCAAGCATCCGCGTATTCTTGCGTGTAGCAACCAAAGGGAGAGGTCCGTGATCAGCACGTCGACGGCGTCCGACCTCGTGGACGCCATCCGCGAGTTCGTCGGCCTCGGTCGCCTCGCGCGGCAGATGGCCGAGGCCGAGCCGCCCGTGGAGGGCGCCTGTGTGCTCCACCCGTCCCGGGCCGGGCTGCTGGCCCTGCTCGTGGCGGAGGGGGAGCAGCGGCTCGGGGTGCTGGCGGTGTCGCTCGACGTCGACGCGTCCGTGGTCAGCCGTCGCGTCGCCGCCCTGGAGGAGGCCGGCCTGGTGGCCCGCCGGCCCGACCCGCAGGACCGCCGCGCGCACCTGGTCGGGGTGACCGAGCGGGGCCGGTCCGCGCTCGAGGCGCACCGCGAGCACAACGCCGAGCAGATCGCCGCCGCGCTCGCCCACCGCACGGACGAGGAGGTCGGCCGGATCGCCGGGGAGCTCCGCGGGCTGGTCGCCGACCTGCACCGGATCCCGCCCGCGCCCCGGCGGCGCGCCGAGCCCGCGCCGACCCGGTAGCCGCCGACGTCCGGGGTAGCCCCGGTACCGATCCGCACGACCCCGAGATCCCGACGGATCCGAGAGACGAGGAAGCACGCGTGTCCACCACCCGCGCCGAGACCCCGGTCGCGCCGAGCGCGCCGGCAGCGCCCCCGACGAGCGGTGGGGCCGGCGGCATGACGCACCGCCAGGTCCTGCAGGCGCTCTCCGGCATGTTGCTGGCGATGTTCACGGCGTTCCTGTCGGCGACGATCGTCTCGAACGCGCTGCCGACGATCATCACGGACCTGCACGGCTCGCAGAGCCAGTACACCTGGGTCGTCACCGCGACGCTGCTCTCGTCGACCGCCAGCACCCCGATCTGGGGCAAGCTCTCGGACCTGTTCTCCAAGAAGCTGCTGGTCCAGCTCGGCATCGTCTTCTACATCGGCGGCTCGATCCTCGCCGGTTTCTCGCACTCCGTCGACATCCTGATCGTCTGGCGCGCGGTCCAGGGTCTCGGCCTGGGCGCGCTGCAGTCGCTGATCATGATCGTGATCGCGGCCATGATCAGCCCCCGCGAGCGCGGCCGCTACACCGGCCCGATCGCCGCGGTGATGTCGCTGGCCACCGTGGCCGGTCCGCTGATCGGCGGCGTGATCGTGGACAGCTCGCTGGGCTGGCGCTGGTGCTTCTGGGTCGGCGCGCCGTTCGCGGTGGTCGCGCTGGTCGTCGTGCAGCGCACGCTGAACCTGCCCGTGGTCAAGCGCCCGGTGAAGGTGGACTACCTGGGTGCCGCGCTCATCGCCGCCGGCGTGTGCGACCTGCTCATCTGGGTCACCCTGGCCGGCAACGAGTTCGCGTGGGGCTCCGGCACGTCGTGGCTGCTCCTCGCGATCGGTGTCGTCCTGCTGGGGCTGGCGGTGTTCGTGGAGTCGCGGGCGGCCGAGCCGATCGTGCCGCTGTACCTGTTCAAGGAGCGCACCACCACGCTCGCGGTGATCGCGAGCATCGCCGTCGGCGTGGCCATGTTCGGCGGCTCGGTCTTCCTCGGCCAGTACTTCCAGATCGCGCGGGGCTACTCGCCGACCGCGTCCGGGTTGCTGACCCTGCCGATGATCATCGGCTCGACCCTCTCGGCGACCGTCTCCGGCATGCTGATCACCAAGCTCGGGAAGTGGAAGGTCTTCCTGGTCGCCGGCTCGGTCCTGATGCTCGGCGGGTTCGCCCTGCTCTCGAGCATCGACCACGCCACGAACATCTGGCTGATGGGCGTCCACCTCGCGGTGCTGGGCCTCGGCATGGGCATGACCATGCAGAACCTCGTGCTGGCGGTGCAGAACACGGTCAAGGTCACCGACCTGGGCGCGGCGTCGTCGACCGTCACCTTCTTCCGGTCGCTGGGCGGCACGATCGGCGTGTCGGTGCTCGGCGCGATCCTGGCGACCCGGGTCGCCGACCTCACCACGCAGGGCCTCACCGACGCCGGCGTGCCGGTCAGCGGGGCCGGCTCCGGCGAGGTGGGAATCGGCTCGCTGAACGAGCTGCCGGCCTTCGTCGCCGACATCGTCCGCGGCGCCTACGGCGACGCGACCGCGCGGATCTTCCTCGTCGCGGGCGCGCTGGCGGTCGTCACGCTGCTCGCGGTCGTGTTCATCAAGGAGGTCCCGCTGCGCACGCTGAGCGGGATCCAGCAGCAGGCCGAGGCCGACGGGGCGAACGGGCCGGACGGGGCGGCCCCCGCGGTCGCGCCCGCCGGCGCCCTGTCGACGGCGGCCGCGCCGGCGGCGGCCGTCGCCGCCCCCGTCACCGCCTCGACGCCCGCCGAGCTGCCCGGCGGCCAGGACGGGGGTCGGCACGCGATGCCGCCCCACGCGACCGTCGCTCGCCCGGCCGACCCGGACGGCGTCGGTCCCGCCGTCTACGGCTTCGTGAGCGGCACCGGCGGCGCGGGCATCGGCCACGCCGTCGTCACCCTGACGGCCGGCACGGGGGAGCAGGTCGCGCGCGCGACCACCGAACCCGACGGCGGCTTCGAGTTCCATCTGCCCACCGGCGGCACGTTCCTGCTGGTCGTCTCGGCCGGCACGTTGCGGCCGTCGGCGTCGATGGTCGCCGTGGCCGACCGCCCGGTGCGGCACGACGTCACGCTCGGCGGCGGCAGCGAGGTGTCCGGCACGGTGTTCGCCGGCGACTCCGGCGTCCCGGCCGCCGGGGTGACCGTCACGCTGATCGACGCGCGCGGCGACGTCGCCGGCACCGCCCGGACCGACGAGGCCGGCCGGTACCGGATCGCCGGGGTCTCCGGCGGGGCGTTCACGCTGGCGGCGGCCGGCGCGGGCGTCCCGGTGGCCACCTCGGTGAGCCTGTCCGACGGGGCGCCGCTGGTGCACGACGTCGTCCTGCCGAACCGGGCCGAGCTGCGCGGCACCGTGACCGCGGCGAGCACCGGGCGGGGGGTGCCCGACGCCGTTGCCACCCTGGTCGACGCCGAGGGCCACGTGGTCGCCTCGACCGGCACGGACGCCGACGGCGGGTTCGCGTTCGCCGACCTGCCGAGCGGCACCTACACCCTCACCGCCGCCGGCTACGCCCCGGACGTCCAGGTCGTGCGGGTCGACCCGGGCTCGACGACGGAGGTGCGGGTCGCCCTCGGTGCGCCGGCGCCGGGCGGGGTCGCGGCGCCGGGCGTCACGGGCCGCGCCCCCCAGCCGATCGCGGGGGACTGAGCGGAGGAGCAGCGGGAAAGACGACGGGCCCGACACCTCGCGGTGCCGGGCCCGTTCCGTCTCAGCCGTTCACTCGACGGTGGCGTCGACCGTCACCGGGATGTTGCCGCGGGTGGCGTTCGAGTACGGGCACACCTGGTGGGCGGCCTGGACCAGCTCGTCGGCGGTCGCCTGGTCCACCCCGCCGAGCTCGGCGTGCAGGGCCACGGTCAGCGCGAAGCCGCCCTGGTCGTTCGGGCCGATGCCGACCTCGGCGGAGACCGAGGAGTCGGTGATGTCGATCCTCTTCTGCTTCGCGACCAGCTTGAGCGCGCTGTGGAAGCAGGCCGAGTAGCCCGCGGCGAAGAGCTGCTCCGGGTTGGTGGCCCCGCCGGCGCCGCCCATCTCCTTCGGGGTGGCGAGGTCGAGGTCGAGAATGCCGTCGGACGAGCGGACGTGGCCGTTGCGCGCGTCCCCGCTCGACATGGCGGCGGCGGTGTAGAGCACCTTCACGATCGGCTCCTTGAGTAGAACGAACGGTCTTTCTTGCTGGGACCGATCGTGGCACGCCTCCGCGAGAACCGCAAGACCGATCGTTCTGTCTGGTAACCTGGCGGCATGTCCGCACGGCTCGCCGACTCCCCGCCGCACGGCCGGTCCGAGGCGCGCGACCGGCTGCTGCGCACCGCGTCCACGCTGTTCTACGGCGAGGGGATCCGCGCGGTGGGCGTCGACCGGGTGATCGGCGAGGCCGCCGTCACGCGCGCCACCTTCTACCGGCACTTCCCGAGCAAGGACGACCTGGTCGTCGCCTACCTGCGATCCGTGGACGGGGCGGTGCGGGCCGTCGCCGAGGCCGCTCCCGAGGGGGCGCCGCGGCTGCGCGCCGTGATCGGGGAGATGGGGGAGCAGTCGTGTTCGCCGGGGTTCCGTGGCTGCGCGTTCATCAACGCCGCCGCCGAGTACCCCGATCCGGACAGCCCGGTGCACCGGGCGGTCGCGGAGCACCGGGCGTGGCTGACGGCGCTGTTCGTGCGCGAGCTGGGGATCGCCGGGCACCCCGATCCGGAGCAGGCCGCGGCGCAGCTGATGATGCTGCGCGACGGCGCGATGGTCGCCGGCTACCTCGCCGACGCGGCACGGGCGCGGGAGACGCTCGTGCGGGGGCTCGAGGGGTTGCTCACGGTCTCGTGATCACCGCTCGTGGACGGAGCCGGTCGGATTCCGACCGCGGGCGTCCGGAGGTGACGATCATGGACGGCTGCGGGACGAGTGCGGCGATCAGCCGCCGTACACCCACTTCCCGTCGATCATCGTCCCGCGCACGAGCTCGGCGGAAGGCGCGGCGAGGGCCCGGTCCAGGGGGCGGTCGAGCAGGACGAGGTCGGCGGCGGCGCCGGGGACGATGCGCCGGGGTCGGCCGCCGGGGTCGTCCGGCGATCCGAGGTAGGCGGCGAGGGCCTGCCGGACGGTGAGGGCCTCGGCGGGGCCGAGCGGCGCGCCGTCCGGTGTGCGCCGGGTCCTCGCCGCCTCGATCACGGCCCACGGGTCGACCGGGCCGTAGGGCGCGTCGGAGGAGAGCGCGAGCGGCACACCGGCCCGCTGCAGGCTGCGGCAGCGGTACAGCTCGCCGTGCTCGTCGGCGGGCACCTCCCGCCGGTAGCGGTCGCCGCGGTCGGCGAGGAACCCCGGCTGCGTGACGACGGCGAGCCCGCGCAGCGCCGGGACCAGCTCCTCCGGCACCAGGGCCGCGTGCTCGACCCGGTCCGCCGGGTGGCGCCCGGCCTCGTCGAGCGCGGCCAGCAGCAGCACCAGCGACTCGCGGGTCACGCTGTGCACGGCGACCCCGCGCCCGGCCGCGTGGGCGGCGCGGATCCGCGCCACCAGCTCGTCGAACCCCGGGAGCCCCGAGTCGGCGAGCACGATCTTCAGCGGGCCGGTCGCCGCCCCGGGCGGGGCGGCCACGCCGAGCGGCAGGCCCAGCAGCGTCACGCGCTGCGGGACCGCGGTGAGCGCCCGCGCCGCCGCCGTCCCGAGATCGGGCGTGGCGTCGGTGACCGAGGTGATCCCGTAGGCCGCCAACTCCCGCCCGAGGTCGGTGAGGTCCGGGAGGTCCACGGCCGGGAGCCGCGCGCGGAGCCAGTCGTCGGCGCGGAAGAGCCGGCCGGTGGGGGTGCCGTCGGGCGTCCGCTCGACGCCGGGGTGGTCGAGCGGGCCGAGGTCGGCGAGGGCCTTCGAGTTGAGGATCCACAGCGCCCCGCTGCGGTGCTGGACGCGCACCGGGCGGCCGGGGTGGAGGGCGTCGAGGGTGCGGGCGTCGAGCTCGTCGCCCGGGTAGCCGGTGCCCCGCACCCAGCCGTGCGCGTCGGCGGGAGCCGAGTCGAGCGCCGCGGCGAGGTCGTGCGCCGCGCAGTCGACCGAGCGGCGGGCCGCGGCCAGGGCGTGCAGGTGGACGTGATGGTCGACGAGCCCCGGCAGCAGTGCACCGCCGTCGCACTGCACGGCGGGACCGGGCAGCGTGCCGGTCGGCGCGACGGCCGCGACCACCCCCTCACGGACCCGGACGTCGACCCGCCGGCCGCCCACCTCGGCGTTCCGCAGGAGCAGCCCGCTCACCGGATCCCCAGCTCGGCGAGCACGGCCGCGGTGTCGGCCCCGGACGGAGGTGCCGGTCCCGGCACCGGGCGGGCGCGAGGGGCTGCGACGGGCACCGGGCCCGACGGCGTGTCGACCACCCAGCCCGCGGCGTCCCGCCGGGCGGACCGACCCGGGCCGCCGTCGAGCGTGCGGGCGACCACCTCGGTCATCGCGACGTCGTGCAGGAGGCCCGGCGCGGTGAGGGCGAGCGCGGCGGCGGTGAGCCCGGTGAGCGGGTCGGCGATCGCGTCGCCGACGAAGACCGGCAGCCCCGCGGCGTCGACGGCGACGAGCCCGGCCGAGGCCGCGACGACGTCGCCGAACCCGATCCGGTTCGACGCCCGGCCGGCCGCGGTGATCGAGATCCAGGTGGCGCCCCGGGCGACCGCCGCCTCGGCGTCCAGCCCGAAGCCGCGCAACGCCCGGGGCCGGGAGGCCTCGATCACGACGTCGGCGGCGTCCACGAGCGCCGCGAGGGCGGGCCGGTCCCGGGGGTCGGCCGGGTCGAGCACGACGGAACGCTCGCCCGCGTGCAGCAGTGCGTGGAACCGCGGCTCCCCGCGGCGCGCGCCGTCCGGCCGCGTCGGCGTCTCGACCGTGACGACCCGCGCCCCCGCCCGGCCCAGCAGGTGCGCGCAGAGCGGGGCCGCCCACAACGCCCCGAACGACACGACGAGCAGGCCGGCCACCGACCGCGGGGCGCCGAACGCCAGGGGGGCACGATCCACCGCCCGGACCGGCGCCGCCGCGACCCCCAGCAGCTCGGCGCGCTCGGCGAGATCCCGCGCCGGCATCCGGGCCAGCGCGGCGGTGAGCAGCGGCCACGGGTCGTCGTCGGGCAACGGGTGCTCGACGAGCGCGCCGAGCAGGGCGGGATCGTCCGGCCGGGCGCAGGAGACGGCCGCCCAGCCGTCGGCGATCGGGAGGAGCCGGCAGCTCCCGCCCACCGACACCCGGCCCGCGCGCCGGTGCCCGGTGAAGGCGGCGCGCTCGGCGAGCACGGCGGCCCCGTCGAGCCCGAACAGCGATCCCAGCTCGGCGGCGACGGAGGCCGCGCGGCCCGGCGGGACCAGGGGAGGGCCGTCCGGGTGCCCGGTCAACGGCACGACGCCCGAGGCCGCCCACTCGGCGGCGGCGTCCGTCCCCACGGCAGCACCTTATCCGCCGGTCACGGCGCTAGGCTCGGCTCGCCATGACGCCACCCCTGGTCCCGCCCGCCGACCTCGTCGACCTGGGGCCGCTGCTCGGTGCGCACGCCCGCGTCGACACCCCGCTGCTGGGCGTCGACCTCACCGCGGCGCCGGCCGACGTCGGGCGGCTCGCGCGGATCGCGGGGGAGTCCGACCGGATCCTCGTGGGGGTGGGCGAGCCGGGCCCGGGGTGGGGCGCCCTGGTCGGGGCGCTGGCCCTGACCCTGGTGCCGGTCGGGTGCGACGGCGGACCGGAGCTCGTCGGCGTCGACGACCCCGCGGCGGCGCTCGCCGGCCTGCACGCCGCCGCCGAGGCGAACCCGCAGGCCGCGACCGTCCTGGCCGGGCTGCTGCGCTGGACCGCGGAGCTGCCGGTGCGCGCCGCGCTCGACGCCGAGTCCTTCGCCTACTCGACCCTGCTCGGCGGGCCGGAGTTCCGCGCCTGGCTCGCCCGCCGCGGGCCGCGCCCGCTGCCCCCGCCGGCCGACGAGCCGGTGCGGGTCGCGCGGGCGGGTCGCGTCCTGCACCTCACGCTGAACCGCCCCGAGCGGCGCAACGCCTACGGCCGCCAGGTGCGCGACGCGCTGGTCGACGCGCTCGACCTGGCCCTCCTGGACCCCGCGGTCGAGCGGGTGGTGATCGACGGGGCGGGCCCGGCCTTCTGCGCGGGCGGCGACCTCGACGAGTTCGGCACCGCCCCGGACCTCGCCACCGCGCACCTGATCCGCACCCGCGCCGGTGCCGCCCGGCCCGTGCACGCCCTGCGCGACCGCGTCGAGGTCCGGCTGCACGGGCCGTGCGTGGGCGCGGGGATCGAGGTGCCGGCCTTCGCGGGCCGCGTCGTGGCCGCGCCGGACACCACCGTGCGGCTGCCCGAGGTCGGGATGGGGCTGATCCCCGGGGCCGGCGGCACGGTGAGCCTCCCGAGGCGCATCGGCCGGTGGCGCACTCTCCACCTCGCCCTCTCCGGCATGCCCTGCGACGCGGCGACCGCGCTGCGCTGGGGACTCGTCGACGCCGTCGCCGAGCAGTGCCAGGCTGGCGCGCATGAGCCGTGACGACAACGGGCCCGACGTGGACACCGACCAGCTGGAACCCGAGGACACGCTGGACTACCGCGGGGTGGCGGACGTGCTCGACGAGGGCTACTCGCCGCCGGAGCGTCCGTGGGCGGTCGACGACTACGGCGTCACGCCCTCGGACGAGCACACCGGCGAGGACCTCGACCACCGGCTCGCCCGCGAGCTCCCGGAGGACTGGGGCGGCGACGACGAGGACGCGGACTGGGAGACCGACACCTCCGACACGGACGGCGAGCTGCGCGACGACCAGGTCGGCGACGCGCGCGCCGGCCGGCTCGTCGACTACGACGACGGCGGTGTCACCGACGACGACGCGGACGCCTGGGCCCGCGACGCCGGGGTGGACGGCGCCGGCGCCTCCGCGGAGGAGGCCGCGGTGCACGTCGTCGACGACGAGTAGCCCCGTTAACGGCCGCGGCCCGGTGATCGTGGTCGGGCCGTGACCGGACGACGGAGCGGAGCGGGGACCGGCGTACCCGCGTCCCTGGTGCCCCGCTGGATCGTGCCCCTCGTCGTGCTCAGCGACGTCGTCGTGCTCGGCGTGCTCTACGCCGTCCTGGGTCCGCCCGGGCTCCTGTTCGGCGTGCCGGTGCTGATCGGTACGGTGATCGCGCTGCTGGTGCTCCGGCTCGTGACCGCCCCGCACCGGCGGCTGCTCGCCGACCTGCGGGCCGGGGCCGGGCAGGCACTCGGGAGCGGCGCGAGCGGGGCTGCCCGGCCGGGGCCGTACCGGCACGGCTCGCCCGGCGGGGCGGACGACCCGTGGTGGTGGCCGACCGACGACCCGCGCGGCTCCCGGGACGACTCCTGGGACGACTCCTGGGACGGCTCCTGTGACGACCGGGGCCACCCGCACGGCCGAGACCACGCGTGCGGCGGGTCGTGGACCGCGGACGACGGCGGTAGCGGGCCGGAGCCGACCTGGTCGGGCTCCGACTCGGGCTGGTCGAGCGCGGACTCGTCGTCGGGCCCCTCCTCCGACTCCTCGTCGAGCTCGTCCTGGTCCTCGGACTCGGGCTCGTCGTCGAGCTCGTCCTCGGACTCGGGCTCCTCGTCGGGCTCGTCCTCCTCGGACTGAGGCCCGCATCGAGGCCGGGTCCGGTGCCCGTCACGGCCCGGGGTCGGGAGGTTCGACGAGGCGGTGCCGGTAGGCCAGGGCGACCAGCTGGGCCCGGTCGCGGGCGCCGAGCTTGGTCATGGCTCGGCTGACGTGGGTCTTGGCCGTGGCGTGGCTGATCGTGAGCTCGGCGGCGATCTCGGTGTTGCTCAGCCCGTGGGCGACGAGCGCGAGGATCTGCCGTTCGCGGGCGGTGAGCTGGGCCAGCGCGTCGGCGTCGAACCGCGGGGCCGCGGTCCGGGCGGTGAGCCGGGCGATCAGCCGCCGGGTCAGCCCCGGGGACAGGAGCGCCTCGCCCCCGGCGACCAGCCTGATGCCGCGCAGCAGCTGGGCGGGCTCGGTGTTCTTGATCAGGAAGCCGGCGGCGCCGGCCCCGAGGGCGTCGACGACGTACTCGTCGTGGTCGAAGGTGGTCAGGATGAGCACGTGGACGTCGGCGAGATCGGGATCGGAGGCGATCTCCCGGGTGGCACGCAGCCCGTCGACGCCCGGCATCCGGATGTCCATCAGCACGACCTGCGGGCGGGTCCGCCGGGTCAGCTCCACCGCGGCGGCCCCGTCGCCGGCCTCGCCCACCACGACCATGCCGGGCTCGGTGTCGATCAGGACCCGGAAACCGCCGCGCACCAGGGCCTCGTCGTCCGCGATCAGCACGCGCACCGGATCGGTCCGCGGGTCGTCGACCCGGAGGTTCCTGTCGCCGCCGTGCGTCATCGCGGGTCCGGGACGGGCAGCGCGGCGCACACCTCGAACCCGCCGTCCGGGTGCGGGGCCGCGGTGAGGCGGCCGGACAACGCGCGGGCGCGTTCGCGCATCCCGTCGATGCCGTGCCCGCACGCAGTGGCCGCGCCGGCCGGTCTCCCGTCGTCGCGGACCCGGATGAGCAGCCGTGCGGGTTCGTACGTCAGCGCCAGCCGCACGGCCCGGGCCCCGGCGTGGCGGATCACGTTGGTCAGGGCCTCCTGGACGATCCGGTAGGCGGCCAGGTCGACGGGTGCCGGCAGGGGTCGCGCCTCGCCCTCGACCTGCAGCTCCACCTGCAGGCCGGCGGCCTCGGCCGTGCCGACCAGGTCGGTGAGCCGGCCGAGCCCGCCCCGCGGTGCCCGTGGCTCCTCCGTCGCGGTGTCGGCGCGCAGGATGCCGAGGATCGTGCGGACGTCGGCGAGGCCCTCGTCGCAGATCGTCTTGATCGCGGCGAGCGCCTCGCGGGCCTGCCCGGGGCGCCGGTCGACGACGTGCAGGCCGACCCCGGCCTGCACGCTGACGGTGGCCATGGTGTGGCCGACGACGTCGTGGAGCTCGCGGGCGATACGCAGCCGTTCCTCGGCCGCGAGGCGACGCGCCCGCTCGTCGCGGGCCTGCGTCTCGCGGGCGTGCCGGGCGCGCGTGGCGGCGAGCACCGCCCGGTGGTAGCCGACGGCTACCCCGGCGCTGCTCGCGGTGGCGGCCAGCAGTACGGCGTCGGGGACCACGCCGACGGTGGCCGTGTCGCCGAGCACGACCCGGATCGCGAGGATCTGGACCAGGGCGGTGACCGCGCCACCTGCGACACCCCACCGCCAGCCCCGGAGGGCCGCCAGGGTGTAGCAGCCGATCAGCGGCGCCAGGGTGACCAGTCGTCCGGGATAGGGCGCGAGGAACCAGACGAGGGGGACCGCGCCGAGCACGGTCAGGGCCGCGACGGGATACCGGCGGCGCACGGCGACCGCGGCGGCGAGCACGACGGCCAGCGCCGCCGCTCCGGCATCGGGCGGGCGGCCGTCCGCCACCGCCGGACCGACCCCGGCGACCGTGGCGGCGAGGAGAGCCATGGTGACGCCGGCCCCGAGAACCGCGTCGGCCACCAGCGGGGAACGCACGCCCCGACGCCCCGCCGCTCGCCCGGTGTCGACCATCCGCCCGCCCTCGCTCCGGCCACCCCTCTTCGGTCCATGGTCGCGGGTGCGACCGCGGGAGCGCATCCACCGAGCGCGGTGTCCCTGCACTACCTCACGGGTTGACGACGTCTACCACCAGCGGCCGACGGCCTCCGCAGGCGGCAGCCGGGAAGGACGACCGCCGTCCGACGCGCCGGGCGGGGTCGCGCGCGCACCCTCGCCTCCACACACGAAGGAGCGCACCGGCCGCCACGACAGGGCGGGCCGGCCCACCGCCACCGAAGGGATGCCCGATGTTCGTTCTCCACCTGCTCACCGCCCCGGACGCCGTTCAGGTCGCCACCGTCGGCGGCTACCGGCTCGGCGCCGGGCGGACCGTACCCACCACCGCCGCCGTGCTGGCCCTGATCGGCGTGGTCGTCGCGGGGGTGGCCCTGGCCCGCCCCGCTCGCCGGACGGGTCCCGTCAGCGGGCGGGTCGCCGCCCTCGCCGGTCTGGTGCTGGGGCTGGTCGGTGCGGTCGTCGGCGGGCTGCACGCGGCCAACTCCGCCGGTGGGCTCGGCACCGGCAACGGGTTGGCCGGGGCCGTCGTCGCCCTGGTGCTCGGGCTGGTCGGCGTGGTCGTGGCCGCGCTCGCGCTGTTCCGCTCTCGCCGCACCCTGCGCCCGGCAACGCCGCCGGTCCGCTAGTCCGCCGACCCGTTGGTCACACGGGGACGACCGCCGCGGCGGCGCGCGAGCGGGTCGTCACCAGGCGCCGGCGGAACGAGTCGGTGTCGCTGCGGATCGGGCTGGTGGTGTGCAGGAAGTCGAGGAGCACCTCGGCGAAGCGGGCCGGGTGCTCGGCGTGCGGGAAGTGCCCGGTGCGCTCGAAGACCTCGAGCCGGCTGTGCGGCAGCCGGTCGTGGGCGGCGACGGTGTGGTCGAGGGGGATCACGGCGTCGTCCGTGCCGGCGACGAGCAGGACCGGGAGGTCGGCGAGCAGGTAGAGCCGGCCGGTGCCGTCGAGGCGCTGCCCGGACCAGTTCAGCGCGCTGCGCACGGTGTGGACGAAGGCGTCGCGCGCGCCCTGGTCCGCGAAGGAGGCCAGGGCGCAGGCCAGCTCGTCGAGATCGGCGCGCGGTACCCCCGGCACGAGCCGGACGGCCCGGTGGGCGAGCTCGGCGATCCTCCGCGGGGTGAGGGTGTGCGCGGCCTTCAGCACCGCGGCGGCACCCGGCAGGCTCGCGGCGCGCAGGGCGATGCTCACGTCCGGGCCGAGGCCGCCGCTGGCGTCCAGCACGAGCCGCTCGGTGAGCTCGGGGAACTGGTAGGCGAACTGCATCGCGACACCGCCGCCGAAGGAGTGCCCCACCACGGTGGCGCCGTCCAGACCGAGGGCGAGCAGGAGATCGCGCAGCCCGGCGGCGTAGGCGCCCAGCGAGTAGTCGCCGGTCCGGGGCTTCGCCGACTCGCCGTGACCGAGCAGGTCCGGGGCGATCACGTGGGCGTGCCGTCCGAGCAGGGGCAGGGCCGGCAACCAGGTGGCCGAGCTGCTCGCGAGCCCGTGCAGGAGCACGACGGTCGGCCCGCCGCTGCGGCGGCCGGCCTCCAGGTAGGTCACCCGCTGGTCGTGCAGGGTGATCTCGCGGCGGGCGACGGCGGCGGGCGCGGTCGAGCGGGAGCGGCGGCGGAGCCCGTGGGCGCGGGGCCGCCCCGCGGGTGCGGGGCCACGTCGAGGGAGCTGGCTCACTCTCGTCCTTCGGTCGCGGCGACGCCGGGGTGGCGCCGTCAGGGGGCGGCGTCCCCGCGGCGGCGGTGGAGCAGGGAGGGCCCCGGGGGTATAGCCGCTGCGGTGATCGATAGTCGGACCGCGGCTGTCGGGGGCGTCACAGGGCGCGTGTCGCCGTTCCCGCAGAGGTCAGCGCCGCCGCCGGAACGCCCGTCTGCACGCCGTCCACACCGCGGCGACCAGGCCGATCACCGTGAACAGGGGAATCGGCAGGCAGCAGCCGCAGCCGCCGAGCGAGACCTCGGACCCGCGCCGCGTGCGGGTCGAGAGGAAGGGCCCCGGGCCCCAGAAGCCGACGCGGGTCCGCGGGGGAACGGCCCCGCGGGGGCGGAGACCCCGACCGGCGGGCCGGCCGTGGCGGGGGCCGAACAGGACGCGATCGAGGAGCCTGCGGCGGATCTCCGCGCCGAGGCGGCTCACGTCCCGTCCCCGCGCACGCTGCCGGGGACCCGCACCTCACACGCCACGCTCACTCCTCGGTCGGCCTCGTCCGCCGTCGTCGGACCCGGTCGGCCCGCCGGCGGCGATCACCCCGGCGGGTGTTCCCACCCCGGAGCGGTTCAACCGCCGGTGCCGACCCCGTCTGCCAACTCTGTTGGCCTACGCTTGTTGGATGGCGTTCACGCAGCGGTCCGAGCGCACCCGGACGGCGATCCTCGAGGCCGCCCGGCGACTGCTCGCGGAGCGGGGGTACGAGGCCACGACGATCCGCGCGGTGGCGGCCGAGGCGGGCATCGACCCGTCGATGGTGATGCGCTACTACGGCAGCAAGGAAGGCCTGTTCGGCGCGGCCGTGGACGTCGACCTGCGGCTCGGGCAGGCGGCGACGGACTGCCCGCCCGAGCGGCTGGGGGAGGCCCTGGCCCGCCACCTCGTCGCCCGCTGGGAGGGACCGCTCTCGGACGAGTTCATCCGGCTGCTGCTGCGCTCGGCGAACACGCACGCGGTGGCCGCCGCGCACATCCGGACGATCTTCGAGTCGCAGGTCCTGCAGATGGTCCGCGACGCCCTCGGGGACCACCCGGACGCACCACGCCGGGCCGGGATGATCAGCACCCAGGTCCTCGGGACCGCCCTCTGCCGCTACATCCTGCAGCTCTCCCCGGTGGTCGCCATGGACGGCGAGACCCTGGCCGCGACGATGGCGCCGGTGCTGCAGCACTACCTCACGGGCGACCTGAGCGCTCCCGTCGGCCGCTGAGCTGCCGGCGGAAGTAGCGCCGGGCCCACGGCTCGAACTCCGCGGCGGATCCCGCCCAGCCCAGATATCCGTCGGGCCGGACGAGCAGCAGCCGCCCTTGCGGCCGTGCCGGGATCGCGGCGTCCACCTGCGCAGGGAGGTCCAGCCGCTCCGCGTCGGCACCGACGAGCACGAAACGCCCGCCGCGCAGGGCCTCGAACAGCGTCCCGCACGCCAGCGGCAGGTCCGGGACCCGCGTGCCCACGGCCGCGTCCGCCCCGCGCGGCGCCGGGTAGCGGAGGCCGATGCCCGACAGGGTGCCCGCCACCCGGTCGGCGAGCGGCGGCACCGAGAGCAGGGTGCGGCCGACGACGTGCCGCGCCCAGCGCCCGACCCGCGGCCGGATCATCGCCAGCCGGACGATCGCCCCGCTGCTGCGCAGCACGGCCCGGCCGATCGGGTGCCGCTCCGCGTGGTAGGAGTCGAGCAGGTCGTCGTCGCCCCAGCCCTGCACGGCGGCGGCGAGCTTCCAGCCGAGGTTCGCCGCGTCCTGCATCCCGGTGTTCATCCCCTGCCCACCTGCGGGGGAGTGGCAGTGCGCGGCGTCGCCCGCCAGGAAGACCCGCCCGACCCGGTACCGCGGCACCTGGCGCTCGTCGCTGTGGAAGCGCGAGAGCCAGCGCGGGTCGTGCATCCCGAAGTCGGTGCCCAGGGCCCGCCGGGTCACCTCCCGCACCTCGTCGAGCGCCAGCGCGGCGGACTCGTCCACCTGGTTGCGCCGGTTCCAGGCGAAGACGCGGTACCAGCCGTCCCCGAAGGGTGCGACGAAGGCGAAGCCGTCGCGCCCCGCGTTCACGGCCAGCACGTCCGCGGGCGGGTCGGCCAGCCGCACGTCGGCCAACATGATCGATCTCAGCACGGACCGGCCGGGGAACGGCAGCCCCAGCGCTCGGCGCACGGCACTGCGCACGCCGTCGGCCCCCGCCACCCACTCCGCCCGGTAGGACGTGCGCCCGTCCCCGCCCACCTGCACGTCGACGCCGTCCGCGTCCTGGCGGAGGCCGACGACCTCGGCGCCCCGCACGACCGGGACGCCGAGGCGGTCGAGCCGCTCCTGCAGCACGCGCTCGGTCTCGTACTGCGGGGTGATCAGCAGCGAGGCGTACTCGGACGGGAGCCGGCCGAGGTCGATGCGCACGCTGTCGAACAGGTCGAGCCGGCGTACCGGCGAGCCCCGCGCGGCCAGCCGGTCCGCGAGCCCGCGCAGGGCGAGCTCCTCCATCGTCCGGGCGTGCACGCCGAAGGCCCTGGTGAGGTTCGACTCCTCCCCGCGGCGTTCCAGGACGACCGTCCGGACGCCGGCCTCGGCCAGGTCTCCGGCCAGCAGCAGCCCCGTCGGTCCGGCCCCGACCACGAGGACCTCCGCGTCCATCCCGCACCTCCCCGAAGTGCCAACACCTGTTGACGACGATGCACCCGGGCGCGCGTTCTGTCAACGCTTGTTGGCATACATGCGTTGGCTTGGCCTGGAGGTGGCGATGCGCGTCGTCGTCGCGGGAGCGAGCGGAGCGATCGGCGTCCCGCTGGTCCGCATGCTCGTGGCGAGGGGACACCGCGAAGGCGCCGGTGTTCCGGCGCGTCCGCGAGGCCCGCCGGTTCGTCAGTCAGTCGATCGTCCTGGGCTACGGGTACCGCGACCACGGCGACCGCGTCCCGGTCGAGGAGGACCGCTCCGGCGAGCCGCAGGGCGACCGCAGCGACCCGCACCTGGCCGCGATGCGGATCAACGAGGAGCTGACGTTCTCCGCCCCCGAGGGCATCGCGCTGCGCTACGGCCTGTTCCACGGCGGCGACCTCGCGGCCCTGCGCCCCTCCTCGCCGCCCGCAGGCTGCCGGTCGGCACCGGGGGCGTGATCGGCTGGGTGCACCACCAGGACGCCGCGGGCCGCGCGCCTGCGCACGACCTGACGACGCCCGGCCGCGGGGCCCCTCCGCGGCCGTGCGCAGCTGCGGGCAGTACAGCTGATATGGGGGCAGCTCTTGTCAAGTGGGCAGGG
>NZ_JBHSQK010000016.1:0-9136 GCF_042658055.1 Pseudonocardia lutea | reverse complement strand
ACGCCATCCGGGTCTACCGCAACGCCTTCGGGGATCCGATGGGCCAGGCCGGCCCCACCGGAGGCGGCGGCGCTGAACGTCGTGCGCGGAGTAACGCTCTCATCACCTGGAGCGATTCGTCTGCATGACTGATACGTCCGCTCCCCCGGTCGAATCGACAGCCGATGCCCTCGCTCAATTCCTCTCCAGCCTTGACTGGAGCGACCTGCAGAAGGTCGAGAGTAACTACCGAAATCGAGCGATGGCCGTCCAGCATGGCGACGCTCTGGCAGCCTGTCTGGATGCAACGGTTGCACAGATGGCGTCCGCCGAACTGGTGCGCAGGAGCGTCATCAACGAGTGGGCGAACAACCTACTTCCGTAGCAGGAGAGGCAGGAGATGAAGAAGGGCGCCTCGCCAATGCAGCGGAGCGCCCTTCTTCGGCTCTTCCGGATTTAGAGTGCGAGGGCTCCGCAGTGCAGTAGCGACCGGATCCGGCAGTTGATCAGGTTGCGGAAGCCCAGGGCGTTACGGCGCAGCGCCTCGAGACGGCCGTTGATGGCCTCGGTCGGACCGTTCGAGGCGTGGTGGTCGAAGTAGGCGAGGACGTCGGCGCGGCGACGGTGCAGGGTGGGACCGAGGGGTGGCGAGTTCGTCGAGCCCGGCCGGTAGCCCGCTGCGGAGCCGGTCGATCACTTGTGTGAGCAGTGCCTTGCCGCGTCGCCGGTCCTCCGTGGCGTAGGCGGCGGTGATCTGCTGATAGGGCCCCCAGGTGACCTCGACCGCGGCGTGCTCGTCGCCGGCGAACACCGCCTCGAGCCGGGTCCTCTGCTTGTCGGTGAGCAGACCCAGGCGGGTGCGCAGCGTGCGCCGCACCCGGTAGAGCGGGTCACCGGTGCGGCCGCGGTGGCCGAGGGTGTCCTGCTGGACGCGTTGGCGACACAGGTCGAGCTTGTGCCCGGCCAGCGCGACGACGTGGAACGGGTCCATCACGGTGACCGCGTCCGGGAGGGTGTCGGTGGTGGCGTTGTTGTAGCCGCCCGAACCCGTCCATCGCCACGACCCGGACTCCGTCGCGGAAAGGTCTGGTCGCGGGCATCGAGCCAGGTCCTCAGCGCTGCGGCCGAGCGGCCCGCGACCAGGTCGAGCAGTCGTGCGGGCCCGTGGCCTGCGGCGACGGCGGTGAGGTCGGTGATCACGGTGACGAACCCGTCGCCGTCGGCGCCGAACACATGGGCCCACTTGTGCTCGTCGATTCCGATCACCCGGACCCCGTCGAGGCGGGCGGGGCCGGCGGTGAGCAGCAGAGCCTCGGTGGCTGCGACGGCGACGCTGTTCACGGTGTCCCAGGAGCGGCCTAGGTCTCGGGCGACCGCGGCGACGGTGGCCTTGTCGATCGCCACGCGGCGCAGCACGTAGTCCGCGCACCGTCGGGTGGTCGAGGCCCCGGGGCGGGCCAGGCGATCCGAGTCGTGGACGAAGATCTCGCGGGCGCAGGTCGTGGTAATGAGCCTTTCTCAGTAGCGCTGGGTGGTGTCGGGGCGACACGCCGATGGTGGTGAGTTGGCCCGGAACGGGCGCAGGACCCCGGTAGAGAAGTTGGTCCTTCCACAGATCAACACTCATACCGAGGTCCTGCGTGTCCGATCCTGTCACCTACACCGCCGTGCTTCCGATCCGGGAGTCCACCCTCGCGTTCCTGGCTCGGCTCCTGGACGTCGAGCGCACCCGCCGCGGCACCCGGCGGGGCCGGCGCGCGCTGGACTGCCGCGCCCACGCGGTGCTGGTGCTGCGCTGGCTGCTCGAGCCTGTCAGATGGTCTGTGCAACAAGATCCTCTTGAGTTGAGGAGTACACAGATGACCATGACCGGTGATCAGCAGGCCCACCCGCTCGGAGCCGAGGATTCATCGGCCGTGCAGGTACCGACCGCGCGTGACGCGGTGAACCGGATGGTCGAGGCCGGGCTACTGGACCAGCTGATGTCGCAGGTCGACGCCGGCGAGCTCACGCTGACCGGCGACGGCGGCTTCCTGCCCGAGATGATCAAAGCGGTGCTCGAGCGTGGCCTGGCCGCCGAGCAGACCGCGCACCTGGGCTATGAGAAGGGCGATCCGGCCGGACGCGGGACGCCGAACTCGCGCAACGGCAGCACCCCGAAGACGCTGGCCACCGAGGTCGGCGACATCGCCCTGGACGTGCCCCGGGACCGGGCCGGGACCTTCGAGCCGCGGTTGGTCCCGAAGGGGTCGCGGCGCACCGGCGGCCTCGACGAGATGATCATCTCGCTGTATGCGGGCGGGATGACCGTGCGCGACATCGCCCACCACCTGGCCCGCACGCTGGGCACCGAGCTGTCCCACGACACCATCTCCAAGATCACCGACTCGGTGCTCGAGGAGGTCAAGGCCTGGCAGTCCCGGCCGCTGGAGGAGATCTACCCGATCGTCTACCTGGACGCCCTGATGATCAAGGTGCGGGACGGGCACCAGGTCCGCAACCGGGCCGCGCACCTCGCCGTCGGAGTCGACCTCGACGGCGTCAAGCACGTGCTGGGGATCTGGGTCCAAGCCAGCGAGGGGGCGAAGTTCTGGGCCGGGGTGTGCGCCGAGCTGCGCAACCGCGGCGTGCGCGATGTGCTGATCGTCTGCTGCGACGGGCTGACCGGGTTCCCCGAGGCCATCGAGGCGACCTGGCCGCAGAGCATCGTGCAGACCTGCACCGTGCACCTGCTGCGCGCCGCGATGCGGTTCGTCTCCTACGCCGACCGCAAGAAGGTCGCCGCGGCCCTCAAGCCGATCTACACCGCCCCGACCGACGAGGCCGCGCGCCTGGAACTGGATGCGTTCGCCGAGTCCGAGCTGGGCCGGCGCTACCCGGCCACGGTGATGACCTGGACCAACGCGTGGGAGCGGTTCATCCCGTTCCTGGCGTTCCCACCCGAACTCCGGAAGATCATCTACACGACGAATGCGATCGAGTCGCTGAACTTCCAGCTCCGGAAGATCATCAAGAACCGGGGTCACTTCCCGAACGACGACGCCGCGATTAAGCTGCTCTGGCTCGCCATCCGTGACATCGAGGACAAGCGGTCCCGGGCCCGGGCGAAGGAGAAGGGCCTGCCCGCGAACGAGCGCCGAGCGCCCGGCCGACTCGTCGAGGGGGCCGTGGTCCAGGGGTGGAAACAAGCCCTCGGCGCCCTCGCCCTGGCCTACCCCGAACGCATCAACCCCTACCTGTCCTGACCCTTCCCTAGATCGACTTACACAGACTTCTTGACAGGTCCGGCTGCCTCGATGCCACCCGGGTCGCGCAATTGGCCCGCGACAACCAGATCGGCTCCGCCACGGTCTACCGGTATCTGCACGAGGCCATCGACGTGCTCGCCGCTCGCGCCCCCAGCCTGCGGGGAGCTTTGCTCGCCGCCCGCGGGGCCGGCTACACCCACGTGCAGCTTGACGGCACCCTGATCCGCACCGACCGCGTCCGCCGGCCCGGCCCTACCCCCGGCTGTGACCTGTGGTGGTCGGGCAAACACCACGCCCACGGCGGCAACATCCAGGTGGTCACCGCCCCGGACGGCTGGCCGCTGTGGGCCTCCCCGGTGCGCCCGGGCCGCGAGCACGACACCGCCGCCGCCCGCCACCACCCCGACCTGCTGCCCACCCTGCAGGACTGGGCCAGCGACGGCGCACACACCGCCCTGGCCGATCTGGGCTACGAAGCCGAGAGCCATCGGGTGCGCTGCCCGAGCAAGAAGCGCCGGGGCCACGACCTGACCCTCGACCAGCGCACCGCCAACCTGCTGCACTCCGCGACCCGCGCCCTGGCCGAACGCGGCAACTCCCTGCTCAAGACCACCTCCAAAGCCCTGCGCCGGGTCAGCCTCTGCCCCCGCCGCATCGGCGCGATCACCGCCGCCGCCCTCGTCGTCCTGCACCACGAACACGACCGCACAACATGAACGAAGGCCTACTGAGAAAGGCTCAATGGGCGACGCAGAGCGTGGCAGGCGCTGAGAACGGAGGAACGTCGGCGGCGGCGCATCGCTCCCCGGGGCGCCCCGAGCTCGACAGTGGCGCCGTGCCGGTCGAGGTGCCCCGCCGCGCCCGACGTCGAGCTGAAACGTGACCTCATCCGCCAAAAGGGCAGTTCAACGTAACGCGGGTCGGACGTCGGCGATCGTAGCTGGCTCTACTCAGCGAACGTAGAACCACCGACGTCAGCACGGCGAGGTTCAGCCGCGACGATGTGCTGCGACCGACCGACGACGATGCGCACTGGGCCGAGGAGGTGCGCCGCCTCTGTGCTGGCGTGCCGCCGCCCTGGTGGGTGTTGTAGTCGCGCTGAACATCCGCTTTGATCTGATCGTCCGGCAAATAGGCCTCGCTCGCTTCGAACTATTCGGAAGTTGATCAGGACGCCCCGATACGCTCACAGAGGGTCCTCGTCGCCGCAGAAGCGGCTCACTGGCCTCGCCGCGCGGGCAGCTCGTGAGGCCAGTATCGAGCGAGGTGGATGCCCAAACGGCTCGAATTGGTGTGCGGAGTCACTGGCTCGACGCCTGAGTGATTTCCTCTGGGTGCAGGTCCGGGCGGGAGCGCATGAACCGCGCGGGATGGCGCCAGCGGTCCTGCTCGAAGGCGGTATCGACCTCGAGCTCGACCACCACGCTGGGCGCCACCTGCACGTAGGCGACCGGTTCGCTCGGGCGCTGCCCGAACCGGGCCGATGGAATCACCCCCGGCCACGGATGGTCACCGGCCGGCGCGGTCAGGACGTCCCGAAGGTGCGCGCGGGCGGCGGCGGGAAGCGGCGTGGTGCGGCCGGCGACCCGCAGTCTGCCGTGCGCGCCGTACCGGCCCACGATCAGCGCCTCGGGCTCCTCGAGCGTGCCGAGCACTCCCCCGACGACCGCCTCGGCGGTCAGCCGTGTCTTGACCTTCCGCCAGGCCCGGGCGCCGGCGCGATAGGGCTGGTCGACCCGCTTGGCCACCACGCCCTCAATGCCCGACGCGGTGTGCTCCCGCATCCACAACCGGCCGACCGCCGGGTCGGCCGCGGTGGGCATGAGCACCAGCCCGTGCGGCAACCGTGCGCCGAGCAGCCCCTCCAGGCGCCCTCGCCGCTCGGTCCACGGCAGCGGCCGCAGGTCCGTGCCCTGGCGCGCCAGCAGGTCGAACACGACGTAGGCCGCCGGTTTGGCTATGGCGAGCCGCCCGGCGCCAGCGGTGGAAGGCTGTAGGCGTTCCTGCAGGGCTGCGAAGTCGAGCCGGCCCTGCTGCCAGACCACCAGCTCGCCGTCGAGCACCACGTCCTCGCCGAGCTCGGCCAGCGCGGCAACGATCTCCGGGAAATACCGGGTCAGCGACCGCAGCTGCCGACTATGCAACCGCGCCCTCCCGGCTACGGCGTGGGCCAGGCAGCGGAAGCCGTCGAACTTGGGCTCGTAGACCCACTTCTCCCCGACCGGCAGCTCCCCCGTGCTCACTGCCGCCATCGGCGGCAGCGGGTATGACACGGGGCTCACAACGCAGGACGATAAGCAGATCACCGAGGGTTCCGATCGGCGGACGAACCGTCACCCCAACTAGGGCAGCCCCGTGCAGCGGCGCGGCACGGCGCCCCCGGCAGGCGCGCCGCGACCGACCAGCAGAGCGCGCCAGCTCGATTGGGACGGCCGTAGGGCCGGGCGAGAAGCTCCCGCCCGGCCCGGCCGGGTGTCACAGGATCCGGATCGTCGAGCACATCCACCGGTCAAGGCCGACTAGCGTGAACGACGCGGCCAGCGCCCGGCGGCAGCCCCAGAGCCGGACCGACCCGGCCACCTCCACCGCGCCCTCGTGCGGCTGCGACGGGTGGAAGTTCAACAACCGGGCCCCGCCGCGCAGGCCGCTGGCCTCGACCGGCACCGCCCGCAGGTAACGCAGCACCCGCGGGGCGACCAGGTCGGCGAGCTGGGTGGCCGGGCGACGCTGGTCGAGCACCTCCATCAACATCGCCACCGTCCGGTGCGCCTGCCCGACCGCGGCGCGGTCGAGCACGACGTCGGCGACCGGGTCTCCCGGCGGGAGCTCGGGCGGGACGACATCAGGGGCGCGGTGCCCGCAGGTGGGGCACGGGTCGAGGAAGTCCTCGCCGTCGAACACCACCGCGCGGGCCGGGCGCAGCCCGAGCACCCGCCGAAGCGTGTTGTCGTGGGGCGTCTCCTGGTGGTCGAGGGTCTGGGTCATGGCGGCCTCCTGGACGGTCGGCGACCAGCCCGAGCAGCAGGTGCTTGTGGTTGTGGGGGGCTGGCTGCGGGGCGCGGTGCGAAGCGCCCGCCCTTGCTCCTCCGCGCCCGACTCCGCCCGGCGAGGCTCACGCTCCAGGGCAGCCCGCAGGGCTGTCGACGACAGTCGATGCGCCAGCACCCTGGAACGTGAGACCGGGCGGAGTAAGCGGCCCGTCACCAACACACAGCCCGGCCGATAGGCCGGACCGAGCTCGACGAAGCTCTCAGCGCGCAGCGCGCCTCAACCCTCAGTACAGGACTGTGAGGGCTAACAGTGCTACGCGAGCCTGTCAGTTGATCGAGCTCTGAGATCCGCCGTGGTTCGGCCCTCGGCGCTCGCCAGCGAGCGGCCTCTACGTCACGACCTCCCGCGACTTGTTCAGTGCGTCCTCCAGGCCGTGACGAGCCCGGCCGACCGCGTCGTCATCCTGCGCATCGAGCGCCACCAGCAGACGAGCCGCCCACACCCGCACCCCATAGACGTCGTCCAACGCCCGCAGAACGAGAACCGCGGCCTTCGTCAGATCCTCCGGAGTCGTCACGCGAGCGATCCCGCGCAGAATCTGGGATGCCTCGTAAAGCTTCATGATTCCCCGCTGATGCGCGTACCAAGATCCTCTTAGTCGCGAGGGAAGCGCGACCCTCCGAGCATAAGCCGCTCCGGGCGTTCCTGAGCACCGTGGTGCGCTGGCTGTCCGAGACCAGCGGGCGAGACGGCCACAGGATGGGGCCGTCGACATGGCCCGCGCCGCAGGGATCAGCACCTGCCCGGCAGTGTCGAGGCGGTGCTACGTCGCGTAGGGCTGAACGCCGCACCCTTGATCAGGTGCAGTTGCCCGGCGCTAGGTCCGCAGACCTACAAACAGCGATCTATACCCAACGCGCCTGATTCGGCAGCGCTGCAGGCGAGCTAGTGTCACGAGACATGGATTCAGCCACGGCTATCGGCATAGCCGCACTGGTCGTTTCGATTCTGTCGTTGTGCGCCTCGGCGCTCCTCGCATATCGACAACTCCGTCTCAGCAGGAGTTCGAATCATTCGACAGCCTTGATATCACTGTACACAGAGTTGCGGAAGCCACAGTTCCACGCGCACTACAACTATGTCGTTCATCAACTAGCAGTGGACCATCCACCGGAGCGGGGCGTTTTTGGCCTGCCCGCGCAAGCCCAAGCAGCCGTGGTGGATGTTGCGTACTACTAGCAGAACCTCGCGAACCTGATGGAGTTCGGCCTGCTCGACAGAAGCAAAGTACTTGCGATGATTCGCACACGCATTGTGAACTTATGGGCCGCGCTCCAACCGTATGTCGAGGTCGAGCGGCAGCGCGCCGCGCTGACAGGGTCAATCACGATTCTCATGACGCTGGAGCGCCACGCCGTTGCAGCTAGAGACTTACCACCGTATGAATGAGTTCGATTAATGCGGCGACCACTACAGCACGGAGGCGAGCCAATTGGTCCGCGCAATCGAGCCAGCTGGGCGAATTGGTGAGTACTGCTCGACATCCCAGTCGAGAGTTCGACCAGAACCGCACGAAGCGGGACGGAGTAGAGCCAACAGTTTGTTCATAGCTGCGTCTGCGTCGAGCAAATGTCCAGGTGGTGTCGGCGTGCACGCAATAAGCACCAGCTCGTCCGGCAGCCGCTGTGGTTGCTGCGCGCATGCGGAATCGCTCCACGGATCGCCCGCCGCGGAGTCGCCTACGGCTCGGAGCTCGGCACGATCCGCTGGGTCGTCGAGTGCGGCTTCGCCTGGCTGCACGCGTTCACTGGCTGCACGCGTTCAAGCGACTCCGCACCCCGCTACAAACACCGCGCCGACATCCACCTCGGCCTGCTCCAGCTCGCCTGCATCCTGATCTGTCACCGCCGACTGGCAAGGTCATCTGAAAGACCTCTTGGCCGCCCCTCCATGGCGTCTATCATATGAGGCGTTCTCGGCGAACTGAGACCTGCGCGTTTGGGAACGAAGGCCTCAGTCAGCCATGGCGCCATCCGCGGCCAGTTCAGAGATTCCGTCCGGCCAGCCGCGGAGCGCCGCGCTACCGCGCCTTCGCAAGGTCGAGGGCGATGTCTAGGATCATGTCCTCTTGCCCGCCGACCAGCCCGCGGCGGCCGACCTCGACGAGGATGTCGCGGGTGTCCAGCCCGTGCTCGGCCGCGGCGCGTTCGGCGTGGCGCAGGAAGCTGGAGTACACCCCCGCATAGCCCAGGGTCAGCGTCTCGCGGTCGACACGGACCGGGCGGTCCTGCAGCGGGCGGACGAGGTCCTCGGCGGCGTCCTGCAGGGCGAAGAGGTCGCAGTGGTGCTTCCAGCCGTGCAGGTTCGCGACCGCGATGAACGCCTCGATCGGGCAGTTGCCCGCGCCGGCGCCCTGCCCGGCGAGGGAGGCGTCGACCCGGGTGACGCCCTCCTCGACCGCGATGACCGAGTTGGCCACGGACAGCGAGAGGTTCTCGTGGGCGTGGATGCCGATCTGGGTCTTGGGGTCGAGAACGTCGCGGTAGGCGCGGACGCGGTCGCGGACGTCGCCCATGGTCAGCCGGCCACCGGAGTCGGTGACGTAGACACAGTGCGCCCCGGCGTCTTCCATGATCTTGGCCTGCTTGGCAAGGTTTGCGGCCGGGGCCATGTGCGACATCATCAGGAAGCCGGAGACGTCCATGCCCAGCTCGCGGGCCTTGCCGATGTGCTGGATGGCGATGTCGGCCTCGGTGGAGTGCGTGGCCACCCGGACCGAGCGCACGCCGAGGTCGTAGGCCTTCTGCAGCTCGTGCAGGGTGCCGATGCCGGGCAGCAGCAGCGTGGTGAGCACCGCGTTGTTCACCACGTCTGCCGCGGCGGAGATCCACTCCCAGTCGGTGTTGCTGCCCGGGCCG
>NZ_JBHSQK010000015.1:0-87542 GCF_042658055.1 Pseudonocardia lutea | reverse complement strand
GGGCCCAGCGGGCGCGGCGGCGAGGGCCGCCTGCGCGGCGCCGGGTACCGCGCGGAGCGTCCCCCGGTCCAGGCCGCGGGTCTCGGAGCCGGACAGCAGGGTGCCGTCCGCCAGGAACGCGAGCGCCTCGCCCTGCGGCTCGTCCGGTAGCGGCACCTGCAGCGGAGTGCCCTGCAGCGCCGCGACCAGGTCCCCGGAGGGCGGCACGCGATAGAGCCAGGCGTCGGTGTAGGTCCGCAGGGCGACGACCCCGCGATCCGCGCTCGTCGCCCCGCCGGTCACGGTGAAGGCGCCGAGTGTGCCGATCGGACCGCCCCTGGTGTCCGAGCGGGGGAAGCCCGCCGACCCGGCCCGCATGAGCGGCGTCGGGCCGGGTTCGGCCAGCGGACCCGCGGGCCGGTACACCCCGGCGGTACCGGAGACCTCCTTGGTGACGACGACGGGCACGCCGTCGGCGCCGATCAGGAGGGCCTCGGCGTCGTGCGGGCCGTCGGGGTAGGTCAGGCGGTGCAGCCGCGGGGCGCCGTCGGCCGGGAGCACGAGGAGGGCCACGGTGTCCCGAACCCGGTCGTTGTCGCCGGTGTCGGCGACCCAGAAGGCGCCGTCGGGCGCGAGGGCGAGGTCCTCGGCGTCGTATGGGTCCAGCGGAGCGGTCCGCGTGCCGGTCACCGCGCAGGTGCCGGGGTCGAGCTCGTACAGCGCGACCCGGCTGCCGCCGTCGCTCATCGCCCAGATCCCGCCGTCGGGGGCGACGGCCAGTCCGGAGAGCTCGGCCAGCCGCCGGTCGGTGACCGTGCAGCGCTCCTCGGGCGCGGGCGGCGCCGCGCTCGCCGGGGCGGCGAGCAGCAGCGTCAGCAGGAGGACGGCCCCGAGCGCGAGCCCGAGACCGCCGGCACCTCTAGCGGCGCGCAGCGACGCGCGCTCCGGCACCGGCGCGCACCGCCCGGTCGGCAGATCCGTCAGACCCGTCGGTCGTTCCGTCCCCGGTCCCGCTCGAAGGTCGGTCGGCAGTCCCGCTCGAAGGTCCGTCGGCACTGCGTGAGCCTGCCCCGTCCGCCTCGGCGGCGGACCCGGTCCCCCCGACGGCGAACGGCACGGCCGCAACGGCGAGCTCCGGCCCGACCCGGACGTGCAACCGCGTGCCCTCCGGGGTGTGCTCGGAGGCGAGCACCTCCCCGTCGGCGTGCAGCCGCGCGACCAGTCCGCCCTCGGTGTAGGGGACGAGCAGCTCGAGGTCGACCTCGGGCCGCGGCAGCCGCTCGGCGATGCAGGCCTTGAGCCGCGCCACCCCGTCCCCCCGACGGGCCGAGACGAACACGGCGTCGGGCAGCAGGTGCCGCAGCCGGGCGAGCGCCAGGTCGCCGGCCGCGTCCGTCTTGTTGACGACGAGGAGCTCCTCGGGAATCGTCCCGCCCTGCTCCTCGCCGATCTCGACCAGGACCTTGCGCACGGCGGCGATCTGGTCCTCGGGCAGCGGGTCCGAGGCGTCGACCACGTGGACCAGCAGGTCGGCCTGGCCGGCCTCCTCCAGGGTGGAGCGGAACGCCTCGACGAGCTGGTGCGGCAGGTGCCGCACGAACCCGACGGTGTCGGTGAGCGTGTAGACCCGCCCGTCCGGCGTCTCCGCCCGGCGGGTCGTGGGGTCCAGGGTGGCGAACAGCGCGTCCTCGACCAGGACCCCGGCGTCCGTGAGCGCGTTGAGCAGCGAGGACTTGCCGGCGTTGGTGTAGCCGACGATCGCGACGCTGGGCACGTCGTTGCGGCGGCGGGAGCCGCGCTGGGTGTCCCGCACGCGGCTCATCGCGGCGATCTCGCGACGCAGCTTGGACATGCGGTGGCGGATGCGCCGACGGTCCAGCTCGATCTTCGTCTCACCGGGGCCGCGGCCACCGATCCCGACACCGCCGGCGGCCCGGCCGCCCACCTGCCGGGACAGGGCCTCACCCCAGCCGCGCAGCCGCGGCAGGAGGTAGGACAGCTGGGCCAGCTCGACCTGGGCCTTGCCGTCCCGCGAGCGGGCGTGCTGGGCGAAGATGTCGAGGATCAGCGCGGTCCGGTCGATCACCTTGACCTTGAGCTTGTCCTCGAGCTGGCGCAGCTGGCCGGGCGAGAGCTCGCCGTCGCAGATCACGGTGTCGGCGCCGGCGGTCTGCACGGCCTGGGACAGCTCGTCGACCTTGCCGGAGCCGATGAAGGTGGCGGGATCGGGCTTGCTCCGCCGCTGGACCAGGCCGTCCATGACCTGGGAGCCGGCGGTCTCGGCGAGCCGGGCCAGCTCGAGGAGCGAGGCGTTGGCCTGCTCGGAGGTGCCCTCGGTCCAGACCCCGACGAGCACCACCCGCTCGAGCCGCAGCTGCCGGTACTCGACCTCGGTGACGTCCGTGAGCTCGGTCGACAGACCCGCGACCCGCCGGAGCGAGGACCGCTCCTCCAGCTCCATCTCGCCCCGCGAGGGGTCGAGAGCATCGTCGGCAGGCGTGTAGCGCAGGGGGGATTCAGTCATCGTGAGGTCGATTGTCCCACGTTTCGGGCCGCCGTGTCGGTCGGTTTCACCCGCACGTCATCCCGCGGACTCCCACCACGATCGATCCAGTTCACCGTGCGCCACCAGAACGGCCGGCCCGTGCAGGACCGTCGACGCCCCGCCGTCGCGGACCGTGACCTCGAGCCGCCCGCCGGGGGTGTCGACGGGCAGCCGCCCCTCGGCGCGCCCGGCGCCCCGCAGCGCGGCCACGACCGCCGCGACCGTGCCGGTGCCGCAGGACCGCGTCTCCCCCACGCCGCGCTCGTGCACCCGCATCGCGACCGGCTCGTCCCCCCGGGCCGGGGCGACGAACTCGACGTTGGCCCCGTGCGGGAACAGCTCCTCGTCCCGCCCCGGCGGCACGGTCAGGTCCAGCCCCGCGAGGTCGGTGTCGGTGACGCACGCCAGATGCGGGTTCCCCACGTCGACGGCCACGCCCGGGAACTCCCGGCCGCCGACCGTCGCCACGCTCTCGGGCCCGACCAGTGCGCGGCCCATCTCGACGGAGATCCGGTCGCCCTCGAGCGTGACGCGCCTGACCCCCGCGCGGGTGCCCAGCGGCAGCTCCCCGCCGCGGAACCAGCCCGCGTGCTGCAGGTAGCGGGCGAACACACGCACGCCGTTGCCGCACATCTCGGCGACCGAGCCGTCCGCGTTCCGGTAGTCCATGAACCACTCGGGGCCCTCGACGCCGAGCGCGGCCGAGCGGACCACGCGCAGCACCCCGTCCGCGCCGAGGCCGCGCCGCCGGTCGCACAGCGCGGCGACGTGCTCCGGCGTGAGGTCCAGGGCGCCCTCGGGGTCGGGCAGAACGACGAAGTCGTTCTGGGTGCCGTGGCCCTTGCTGAACGGGATGCCGTCGGTCACCGCTCGTCCTCGCTGACGCTCGGCCGGCGACTCGCCGCACTGTCGTGTCGATGGTTCGCTCGCCGGCGCTCGCTCACGGGACCAGCCTACGAGCCACCGCCGACAGATCCGGGGCGGCGCCGTCGAGCCAGTGGATGCGGGGGTCGCGGCGGAACCACGAGCGTTGCCGCCGGACGAACCGACGGGTGGCCCGCACGGTCTCCTCCGCGGCCGTCGCGAGGTCGTACTCGCCGTCGAGGGCCGCGACGACCTGCTGGTAGCCCAGCGCCCGGGACGCCGTACGCCCCTTCCGCAGGCCCTTCTCCAGCAGCCCGCGGGTCTCCTCGACCAGCCCCTGCTCCATCATCAGGTCCACCCGGCGCGCGATCCGTTCGTCGAGCTCCGCGGTGTCCCGGTCCACGCCGAGCAGCACGGCGTCGTAGCGCGGCGTGCGCTGCCCGGGGAGCGTGGCGCGGAAGGGCCGCCCGGTCAGCTCGATGACCTCCAGCGCCCGGACGATCCGCCGGCCGTTGCTGGGCAGCACGTTCTGCGCCGCCGCGGGGTCGACCTCGGCCAGCCTGCGGTGCAACGCGGGCGCCCCGACCGCGGCCAGCTCGGCCTCCCACCGGCCGCGGACCCTCGGATCGGTCCCGGGGAACTCCAGCTCGTCGACGACCGCCTGGACGTAGAGCCCCGAGCCGCCGACCAGCACCGGGGTGCGGCCGGCGGCGAGCAGGGCCTCGATCGTCGCACGCGCCTCGCGCTGGTAGACCGCGACCGAGGCGGTCTCGGTGACGTCGAGGACGTCGAGCTGGTGGTGCGGGATCCCGCGGCGCTCGGCGACCGGCAGCTTCGCCGTGCCGATGTCCAGCCCTCGGTAGAGCTGCATGGCGTCGGCGTTGACGACCTCGCCGCCCAGCGCCTCGGCCAGGTCGAGGCCGAGGTCGGACTTGCCCGTCGCGGTCGGCCCGACGACGGCGACGAGCCTGGTCACACCGGGGTCCAGACGGCCACGTGGTACGCCACGCCGTAGGGCGCCGCGGAGTACAGCAGCTCCCCGCACCAGTCCCGCTCCTCCGCCGCCCCGGCGAGGACCTGCCACGGGGCTCGGCCGACGGCCCACAGCTCGCCGGCGAGGCCCGGGTCGAGCGCGGCGAGGGGTGCGGGGTCGCCGTGTTCGAGGGCCTTCGCGACGCAGGCGTCGAACGGCGCAGCCCGCTCGTCCAGATGGCCGGGGGCCTTCGCGGTGTGGGTCGCGGCGCCGTCACCCACGATCAGCAGCCCGACGGGCCCGGGCGCGGCGTCCGCCTCGGCGGCCAGCTCGCGGCCGAGCTGCAGGCAGTCGGCGGTGGGGGCGTCGTCGGCGACGAGCTCGCCGCGGATGCGCGGCGCCGTGCCGGTCGCCCCCGCGGCCCAACCGGCCACCAGGAGCGAGAGCGGGAGGTCGGGCTCGGGATCGCCGGCACCGGGCCCGAGCGCGACCCGGACGTCCCGGCCGAAGCCGAGGAACGTGCCGGCGGTCCCGGGCGGGACCGTCCGCCGGCCGCCCGGGTCGGCGCCCACCGCGAGCCAGTCGGGGGCCGCCTGCGCGAGCCGGGCCGCGGCCGACCGCACCGCCGCGCGCAGCTCCGCCGTCTCACCCGCCGCCCCCGCGGCCAGTTCCGGGACGAGGAGCGGGGGGTGCGGGAGCACGACGACCAGCGACAGCACGCGACCGACAGTAGTGCGGCGGGGCCGGGAGCACCGGCGGGCGGTCCTTGCGCGCGGACCGGCCGGTCAACACGCTGCGTGGTCGATCAGCCCCGGAGAGTCGCTGGCGACGGCGACTCGGCGCGCTCAGGGGCCCGCCCGCGGTCTCGTCCGGGTCGCGGCGGTTCCGTGCGCCCGCCCGACCTGTTTGAATTCCGCCGACCGGTGGTCGCGCGTCGCGACCGGCCGGTTCGTGCACGGCCCCCGCGCCCGGCGCAGGGGCGCCCGTCCCCCGCGACGGGCTCGAACGAGGGAGGACGACGGTGTCGGACGAGCACACGGACGAGACGCAGCGGGAGGACCTGCCCGGCACCGCCGCGAGCACGTCCGCTCCGGACACCCCGGAGGCGTCCGGGTCGGGCGGCGAGGCCGGCGAGCCGGGCGGGACGGAGCCGGCGCCCGAGGCACCGACCCCCACCCCGCGGTCCGCCGCGCAGACCGACGCCGAGCGACCCGCCGCGCAGCCCACCGCCGCGCAGCCGGCCGAGAGCGACGCCGAGCGGTCCGCCGAGCAGCCCGCCGCCGAGCAGCCCGCGGTTCCGGAGCCCGCTCCCCCCAGGCCCGCTCCCCCGAAGCCCGCTCCGCCCAGGCCCGGCCCACCGCCGGGGGCGAAGCCGGGACCCCCGCCCGGCGCGAAGCCCGGTCCGCGCCCGGGGCCGCCGCCGGGGGCCCACCCGGTGCGTCCGGCCCAGCCGGCCCCCGTGGCCCGCGGCGCGGCCCCGCCCGCCGAGCCCTCGCCCGTCGCGACGGCGTCGGAGAACCCGTCCCGCTGGGGCCGGGTGGACGCGGAGGGTGCCGTCTACGTGCGGACCGCCGAGGGCGAGCGCCGGGTCGGCTCCTGGCAGGCCGGCGCGCCGGACGAGGGCCTCGCCCACTTCGCGCGCCGGTTCGACGACCTGCTCGCCGAGACCGAGCTGCTCGTCGCCCGGCTCGCCACCGGCGGCGGCGACCCGAAGCACGCGTTGACCAGCGCGAAGGCCCTGCGTGACGGCCTCGACGAGGCCGCCGTCGTCGGCGACCTGGACGGCCTGCGCAAGCGGCTCGACGAGCTCGTCGGGATGGCCGAGGACGCCGTCGCCGCCGCGCGCAGCGCCCGTGACGAGCAGCGCCACGCGGCGATCGCCCGCAAGGAGGCGCTGGTCAGCGAGGCCGAGACGATGGCCGCCGAGTCCACCCAGTGGAAGCAGGCGGGCGACCGCTACAAGGCGATCCTCGACGAGTGGCGCACGATCAAGGGCATCGACCGCAAGACGGACGAGGCCCTGTGGAAGCGCTTCTCCCGCGCCCGCGAGGCCTTCAACCGGCGCCGCGGTTCGCACTTCGCCGACCTCGACCGCCAGCGGGCGGGGGCCAAGGCCCGCAAGGAGGAGCTGGTCGCCGAGGCCGAGGCGCTCGCCGAGTCCGACGACTGGGGCCCCACCGCCGCCCGCTACCGCGACCTCATGGCGGAGTGGAAGGCGGCGGGCCGCGCGCAGAAGGACGCCGACGACGCCCTCTGGCACCGCTTCCGCGGCGCCCAGGACGCCTTCTTCTCGCGCCGGTCGGCCGCCTTCGCCGAGCGCGACTCCGAGTTCGCCGCCAACGCCGAGGCCAAGCGCGCGCTGCTCGACGAGGCCGAGAAGATCGACACCACCGACCCCGACGCGGCCCGGATCGCCCTGCGCGGCATCCAGGAGCGCTGGGAGCAGATCGGCAAGGTCCCGCGCGAGGACATGCGGCCGCTGGAGCAGCGGCTGCGCGCCGTCGAGGAGGCCGTGCGCGAGGCGGCCGACCGGCAGTGGCGCCGCTCCGACCCCGAGGCCGAGGCCCGCGTCGCCCAGTTCCGCGACCGCGTCGCCCAGTTCGAGGCCCAGGCCGAGAAGGCCCGCGCCTCCGGCGACACCCGCCGCGCCGAGCAGGCGGAGTCGCAGGCCGCGCAGTGGCGGGAGTGGCTGGAGACCGCGGAGCAGTCCGTCCAGGACCGCTGACCCGGCGGCACCGCCGCCCGTGATCCACGACCGGGCAGCGGAACGATCGACCTGTGAACGTTCCGCTGCCCGGACGGGGATCTCCCGTGGCTAGCGGCGCTGGAGGGAGATGCGGGCCCAGGTGAAGGTCAGCAGCGCCACCCCGACCACCGCGAGGATCAGCCCGGGCCCGGGGCCCTCGACCCCCTCGGGTACGCCGGTCTGCCGGCTCCACACCGCCCACACGCCGTTGACCAGCGAGATCCCGCAGCCGACGGCGGAGATCCAGGCCAGGGCCCAGTACCGGGTGGTCAACGCGAGCACCGAGGCGACGATGCCGAACGCGGTGGCGGTGTAGGTGAACAGCCGCGGCAGCGGCCCCGCCGACTCCCCCCCCACCAGCAGCTGCCAGCCGGTGGCGCCGCCCACCCAGGGCAGCAGCAGCGCGCCGACGACGGCCAGGGTGCCGATCGCGGCGACCAGCGCCGCCACCCCGGGGTCGATCCGCCGCTCCACCCGGCGGGCCACCCCGGCGAGCTCGGTCTCCAGTGCCGCCAGCGCCGGGTCCGACCCGCGGTCCCAGGGCGCCCGGTCGCCGCCCGGCCCCGGCCCGCCCTCGCGGGGGCGCCGCCCGTCGCCCCGCTCGTCACTCATCGTCCGCTCCGTCCGTCCTCGGCTGACGTCTCGCCCACGACCCCCGCGCCCGGATCCGAGCCGAGGGTCCCCGTGCCCAGGATCCTCCGTGTCGCACTCCCGTGCCTCCCGGTCCCGGGTCCCCCGCTCAGGTTCCCTGCGCGCCACACCCCGCGGCGACCGGCTCGGCCGCGGGCCTGCCGAAGCCCGGCAGGCCCAGCCCCGTCGGCGCGCCGCCGGGCCGCTGCCCGGCCTCGTGGGCGTCGCCCGCGCGGGTGCGGCGGTGGTCCAGGACCCCGTCGTCCGCGACGAGGTGGTGCGGCGCGCCGTACCCGACCCGCACCGTCACCAGGTCGCCGGGCCGGATGCCCTCGGCGTCGACCCGGGGGCCGGGCGCGAAGTGCACCAGCCGGCCGTCCCGGGCGCGGCCGCTCATCCGGCGGGTGGCGCCGTCCTTGCGGCCCTCGCCTGTGCTGACCAGCACCTCGACCTCGCGCCCCTCCAGCGCCCGGTTCTCCTCCCACGAGATCTGCTCCTGCAGCGCCACCAGCCGCTCGTACCGCTCCTGGACGACGGCCTTGGGCAGCTGGTCGGGCAGCCCGGCGGCCGGGGTGCCGGGCCGCGGCGAGTACTGGAAGGTGAAGGCCTGGGCGAACCGGGCCCGGCGCACGACCTCGAGGGTCTGCGCGAAGTCCTCCTCGGTCTCCCCGGGGAACCCGACGATGATGTCGGTGGACACCGCGGCGTCGGGGATCGAGGCCCGGACCTCGTCTAGGATCCCGAGGAACCGCTCGGAGCGGTAGGACCGGCGCATCGCGCGCAGCACCCGGTCGGAGCCGGACTGCAGCGGCATGTGCAGCTGCGGGCAGACGTTCGGGGTCTCGGCCATGGCCGCGATGACGTCGGAGGTGAAGTCCCGCGGGTGCGGCGAGGTGAAGCGCACCCGCTCGAGCCCCTCGACGGTCCCGCAGGAGCGCAGCAGCTTCGCGAAGGCGCCGCGGTCGCCGAACTCGGAGCCGTAGGCGTTGACGTTCTGGCCCAGCAGGGTCACCTCGAGCACGCCGTCCGCGGCGAGCGCCTCGACCTCGGCGAGGATGTCCCCCGGCCGCCGGTCGCGCTCCTTGCCGCGCAGCGACGGCACGATGCAGAAGGTGCAGGTGTTGTTGCAGCCCACCGAGATCGAGACCCACCCGGCGTAGGCCGACTCGCGGCGCGCGGGCAGCGTCGACGGGAAGACCTCAAGCGACTCGAGGATCTCCACCTCGGCCGCGCGGTTGTGCCGGGCCCGCTCGAGCAGCGCGGGCAGCGACCCGACGTTGTGCGTGCCGAACACGACGTCGACCCACGGGGCCTTCTTCGTGATCGTGTCCCGGTCCTTCTGCGCGAGGCAGCCGCCGACCGCGATCTGCATGTCCGGGTTCGCGGTCTTGGCGGGGCGCAGGTGGCCGAGGTTGCCGTAGAGCTTGTTGTCCGCGTTCTCCCGCACCGCGCAGGTGTTGAACACGACGACGTCGGCCTGCGCCGGGTCCTCGGCGCGCGCATAACCCGCGGACTCCAGCAGACCGGCCATCCGCTCGGAGTCGTGCACGTTCATCTGGCACCCGTAGGTGCGGATGGTGTAGCTGCGGGTCACCCCACGAGGGTATGCCCCGGAGGCGGAGCGGGCGGAGCCGACCATCGGACACCGCGTCGACGCCCCGGGCCCCGGGGACGACAGCGGGACGCCCGGTCCGGCACGATGCCGCGATGGAGCCCGGACGCCGGCTGGACCGCCGCTCCGCGCTGCGCGGCCTCGCGGCCCTCGCCGCCCTCCCCGTGCTCCCCGCCCTCTCCGCCTGCGGGTCCGACTTCGCCGGCCGCCGGCTGTCGATCGCCGCGGGCGTGGCCTCGGGCGTCTACTTCCGGCTCGCCGGCACGCTCGCCGAGGTCTGGCGCGAGCACCTCGGCCTCGGCGCCGCGCCCACCGTGCTGCCGACGGCGGGCTCGGTCGACAACCTCGACCGCCTGGCGGGCGGGACCGCCGACGTCGCGTTCAGCCAGGTCGACACGGCCGCCGAGCGGCTCGCCGCCCTGGCCCCGGGCGATCCCCGCGCGCCCCGCGCCCTCGCGCGCATCTACGACGACGCGCTGCACGTCGTGGTGCGGCGCGGGTCCCCGGTGCGCGGCGTCGCCGACCTGCGCGGCCGCGCGGTGTCGATCGGCCCGCCGACCTCGGGGTACTACGCCGTGGCCCGGCGGCTGCTGGAGAGCGCGGGCCTGGACCCCGACCGGGACGTCGACGCCCGCGGGCTCGGCCTGACCGAGTCGACCGAGGCGTTGCGGGCCGGGGTGATCGAGGCCTTCTTCTGGTTCGGCGGCCTGCCGACCGCAGGCGTCTCGGAACTCGCCGCCAGCACGCCGATCCGGCTGCTCGACCTGACCGACGTGCTCGAGGCCGTCCGGGCCCGCTACCCGGCGTACTCCTCGGGCACCGTGCCGGCCTCCGCCTACGACATCGGCGAGCCGGTGGCCACCCTGTTCGTGCGCAACCTGCTGCTGGTCCCGGCCGCGCTCGACGACGACCTGGCCGGCGCCCTGGTCGGGACGATCTTCGCCGAGCAGCCCCGGCTCGCCACCACCAGCCCCGCCGCGCTCACGATCGACGCCCGCGCCGCGATCGGCACCCAGCCCGTCCCGCTTCATCCCGGAGCCGAGCGCTTCTACCGGGAGGCCAAGGGCGCCTGACCCCGGTCGCGGGCCCTCCGACAGGGTAGGTAAAGGCCAGGCAATACTCGGGCAAAACAAGGCTATGCTCCCCTTCAGTCGGGCGCCCGCCCGCCGACCAAGGAGCCGCCCGTGCCGCGCACCCGCGCCCCCCGTTGTGTCCGCACCCTCGCCGCCGCGGCGGTGATCGCCGTCGTCGCCCCGCTGACGTCCTGCGGGAGCCCCGCCGACCTCACCGTCTATTCGGGCCGCAACGAGCAGCTCGTGGGCGGTCTGCTCGAGAAGCTGGAGGAGCGAGTCGGCGGGACCGTCGAGGTGCGCTACGGCGGGAGCGCGGAGCTCGCCGCCCAGTTGCTGGAGGAGGGCACCGGCACCGAGGCGGACGTCTTCTTCTCCCAGGACGCGGGCGCCCTCGGTGCCCTCGACGAGGCGAACCGGCTCGAGCCGCTCCCGCCCGCGACGCTCGACGCCGTGCCCGAGGCCTACCGGGCCGACGACGGCAGCTGGGTCGCCACCTCGGCCCGCTCCCGCGTGCTGTTCTACGACCCGCGGCAGGTGCCCGAGGCGGACCTCCCGGCGACGCTCGTCGCCCTGACGGACCCGAAGTGGCGCGGGAAGGTCGGCTACGCCCCCACCAACGCCTCCTGGCAGGCCTTCGTCACCGGGGTGCGGGTGCTGCGCGGCGAGGACGGCGCTCGGGCGTGGCTGCAGGCCTTCGCGGCGAACCAGCCCGTCCGGTTCGAGAACAACATCCAGATCCTCGACGCGGTCAACGCCGGGCAGATCGCCCTCGGGCTGTCCAACCACTACTACTGGTACGAGCGGGTGGCCGAGGTCGGCGAGCAGGCCGTCCCGGCCCGCGTGCACTACGTCGAGGGCGGCGACCCGCTCGGTCTGGTCAACGTGGCCGGTGCCGGCGTGATCGCCGGCACCGCCCAGCAGGAGATGGCCCGCCGCGCCGTCGAGTTCCTCGTCTCCCCCGAGGCCCAGCAGTACTTCGCCGACGAGACCGCGGAGTACCCGGTCCGCGCGGGCGTGAAGTCCACCCGGCACACCCTGCAGCCCCTCGACGAGCTGCAGCCGCCGGACATCGACCTGTCCGACCTCGCCTCGCTGCAGCAGTCGCTGACCCTGCTGCAGGAGACCGGTCTGGCGTGACCGCCCCGTCCTCGACGCGGTCCTCGCGGTGGGGGGCCGCGCCCCGGGCCCTGCTGGGCGCCGCCGCCGTGACCGGCGCGCTGGCCTGCGTCCCCCTGCTCTATCTGGGCGTCCGCGCCCTGGAGGCGGGGCCCGGCACGGTGGCCGCGATCCTGGCCCGGCCGCGGACCGGCGAGCTGCTGGTGCGCAGCGTGCTGCTGGCGGGGTCGGTCACTGCGGCCTGCCTCGTCCTCGGCGGCGGGCTGGCCTGGGTGGTGGCCCGGTCCGACCTGCCCGGTCGCCGGGTGTGGGCGGCGGTCCTGGTGTTGCCGCTGGCCCTCCCGTCCTACGTCGCCGGGTTCACCTGGATCGCCGAGTGGCCGGGGCTGGCCGGGTTCCCGGGCGCGTTCCTGGTGCTCACCCTGGTCAGCTACCCGTACGTGCTGCTGCCGGTCGCGGCCGCGCTGCTGACGGCCGACGGCGGGCTGGAGGAGGTGGCCCGCTCGCTCGGTCGCGGCCCGGGCCGGGTCCTGCTCGCGGTGACGCTGCGCCGGGTCCGTCCGACGGCGGCGGCCGCGGGCCTGCTCGTCGCGCTGTACGTGCTCAGCGACTTCGGTGCGGTCTCGCTGATGCGCTACGAGACCTTCACCCTCGGCATCTTCACCAGCTACCGGGCCACCTTCGACCGGACACCGGCCGCCGTGCTCGGCTGCGTCCTCGTGGTCCTCGCCGCCCTGCTGACCTGGGCGGAGTACCGGGCACGCGGGCGGGCGGCCAGCTGGGTCGGGCGGGGCACCCCCCGACCCCCGGTGCCCGCGCGGCTGGGCGCCTGGCGGCCGCTCGCGCTGGTGGCGGTGGCCGCCGTCGCCGGCGCGGCCCTCGGGGTGCCCGCGGTGAGCCTGGTGCGCTGGACGGTGGCGGGCACGTCGGCCGGGGTCGACTGGGCCGCCCTCGGCAGTGCCGCGCTCGCGACCCTGCAGGTCGCGGGGCTGGGCGCGATCCTGACCACCCTGCTCGCCCTGCCGGTCGCGATCCTCGCCGCCCGCCACCGCGGTCGCACGGTCACCGCCGTCGAGGCCGCCGCCTACGCCGGCCACGCGCTGCCGGGCGTGACGATAGGGCTCGCCCTGGTCTTCGTCGGGGTCCGCGTGGTGCCGGGGCTGTACCAGGAGCTGCCGCTGCTGCTCGTCGGGTACGCCGTCCTGTTCCTGCCGCTGGCAATCGGCGCCGTCCGGACCGCCGTCGCGGCGGCGCCGGTCGGGCACGAGGAGGTCGCGCGCTCCCTCGGCTGCGGCCGCGCGGCCGCGTTCGCCCGCGTGACTCTCCCCCGCGCGCTGCCCGGCACCCTCGCCGGGACCGCGCTCGTCTTCCTCACCGTGGTCAAGGAGCTGCCGGTGACACTCATGCTGCGGCCGACCGGTACCGAGACCCTGGCCGTGCAGCTGTGGAGCCACACCGGGGCGGGTGCGTTCGCGGCCGCCGCCCCGTACGCCGTGGTCCTCGTGCTGGTCTCCGCCGTCCCGGCCGCCCTGCTGGACCGCGCGGTGCACCGGTGAGCGCCGGTCTGACGGTCGCGGGAGTGCACGCGGGCCACCCCGGGGTGCCCGTCCTGCACGGCGTGGACCTCGAGGTGCCCGCGGGGGCCCTGGTCGCGGTGCTGGGCGGCTCGGGCAGCGGCAAGACGACGTTGCTGCGCTGCGTGGCCGGCTTCCACCCGCTCGCGGCCGGCACCATCCGGCTCGGCGACCGTGTCGTCGCCGGGCCGGGCGTCGACGTCCCCCCGGAGCGCCGCCGGGTCGGCCTGGTCCCCCAGGACGGATCCCTGTTCGCCCACCTGTCGGTGGCCGCGAACGTCGGGTTCGGGCTCGACCGGGCCGCCCGCCGCGGTCCCCGGGTGCGCGAGCTGCTGGACCTGGTCGGGCTCGCCGACCTCGCCGACCGGATGCCGCAGGAGCTGTCCGGCGGCCAGCAGCAGCGGGTCGCCCTGGCCCGCGCCCTGGCCCCGGACCCCGCGCTGGTGCTGCTCGACGAGCCGTTCAGCGCCCTCGACGCCGGGTTGCGGGCCGAGGTCCGCGAGCAGGTCCGGGGCGCGCTGCGGACCGCCGGCACGACCGCGGTCCTGGTCACCCACGACCAGCAGGAGGCGTTGGGGGTCGCGGACCTGGTCGCCCTGCTGCGGGACGGGCGCGTCGTGCAGGTCGCCCCGCCGCGGGAGATCTACGGCGCGCCGAGCGACGTCGGGGTGGGCACCTTCGTCGGCGAGGCGGTGGTCCTCCCGGCGGTCGCCCGCGGCGGCCGCGCGGAGAGCGTGCTGGGCGCGCTGCCGGTCGCGGCCGCGGACGGGCCGGGGCGGCTCCTGGTCCGGCCCGAGCAGTTGCGGCTACGTCCCGGCGGGCCGGCGCGCGTCCGGGAGGTGATCTTCCACGGGCACGACGCGACCGTGCTGGTCGAGCTCGGGGGCACCGCGCTGCGCTGCCGCACGGCCGAACCGGAGACCCCGGAGCCGGGCACGAAGGTGAGCCTGGAGGTCCGCGGGCCCGTGCGGTTCTACCCGGACTGACGCCCGCACCGCCGCGGCCGTCCGAGCGAGGAGCTCCTGCACGGCGACGCCGGTGGCCAGGCAGGCGAGCACGACGAGGGCCGGGGGCAGCCCGGTCAGCGCCGTCATGACCGCGTAGTGGGTCAGGTAGATCGCCAGCGACGCGCCCGCGAGCAGCCCGCACAGCCGCACGAGCGGCCCCGGCACGGGAAGCGCGGGCACCAGCAACAAGGCGGCGCCGGCCGCCACGACCGCCGCCCGGTGCGGCTCGTGGGCGAACATCATCGGCACGGCGAGCGCGAGCCCGGCGAGCACCGCGGCCCGCTGCCGCACGGTCACGGCGCGCTGTGCGGCCCAGCCCAGCGCGAACAGCCAGATCACGGTGTGCACGCTCATCTGGCGCAGGGAGAAGGCATTGGCGCCGTCGTCGACGAACTGGCCGAGCAACCCGACGAGGTACAGGGCCGCCGGCAGCGCGAACGGCCTGCGTCGGTCCAGCGCCCGCACCGCGGGGACGGCGAACAGCAGCGCCGTCAGCAGCAGGATCTGTGGCAGCGTCTCGACGAACCAGTACCCCCAGGCCTCGGGGTCGACCAGGTAGTTGAGCAGCAGGGCGTTGTACCACTCGACGTCGTCGGCCACGGTCGCCCGCCAGGCCACCCACAGCGCGCTCGGCACGGCGATCCGGGCGGCCGTGCGCAGGATCGTGCACGACGGCCGGGCCGGCGCCAGGGCGAACCGGGCGAACGCCCAGCCCGCCGCGGCCAGCAGTACGTGGGACCCGCCGAGGATCCGGAACAGCTCGACGTGCGAGCCCACGATGAGCACGATCGCCACCGCCCGCAGCAGGACCGGGGTCTCCACCGGCAGCCACCGGCGCGGCCGCCGCCCGGGCCGGGCGAGCACGGTGAGCTCGGCGAGCGTGCGCTCCGGCCAGTCGGACGGCAGCGCGCCGAGCGCCCTCTGCAGCCGCAACGCCGTCTGGACGTAACGCAGCGAGTCGCCGCCGAGTCCGACGAAGGTGTCCGTGTCGGCGACCGGGCGGCCCGGGAAGACCGCCGTGAAGGCGCGCCGCACCGCGTCTGTCCCCTCGGCCGGCCGCTCCGCCGCGGCGGCGGGGTCCTCCTGCACGACCGCGAGGCGCCCGATGGCGGCGCGATCGACCTTGCCGTTGGGCAACCGCGGGATCGTGTCCACTTCGACGACCCGGACGGCGGCCGGCGGCAGCCCGAGCCGCCGGGCGAGCAGCCCGCCCAGCGCGGACGCGTCGCCGCGGACCACCGCGACGGCCAGGCCGGTGTCGTCGCCGGTGACCGCGGCCTCCGTGCCTTCCGCGGCGAGGGTGCGCTCCACCTCGTCGAGGTCCACCCGCAACCCGAACGGCTTGACGAACCGCGCCGCGCGCCCGGTGATCTCGAGCAGCCCGTCGGGCCGCAGCCGGGCCCGGTCGCCGGTCTCGAGCCGGTCGACGGTGCGGCCGAGCGCGAGGTCCGCGCCGCTTCGGGCGTAACCGAGCATCACGTTCTCACCCCGGTAGACCAGGTCGCCGACGCCGTCCGGGCCCGGCCGCTCGATGCGGAACGTGCCGCCGGGCACGGGCACCCCGACCGCGGACGGCGCCGTCGCCGCGCGCTCGGGGGGCAGGTAGGCCATCCGTGCGGTGGCCTCGGTCTGGCCGTACATGACGTAGAGCGACCAGCCGCGCTCCGCGGCGAGCGCCGCGTAGCGCACCACCGCGGCCGGGTCCCAGCGTCCGCCCGCCTGGGTGACGTACCGGAGCGACGGGAGTGCGCGTTCGGCGAAGCCCGTCGCGTCGAGCAGGTCGAACGTGTACGGGACGCCGTGGAGGCTGGTCAGGCCCAGCTGCTCGAACTCGGTCCAGAACGCCGGCTCGGCGACGGACCGGTCCGGCAGCACCACCGTCGCGCCGCGCGCGAGGTTGCTGTTCACGACCGAGAGGCCGTAGCTGTACTGCAGCGGCAGGGTGAGCGGCGCGCGGTCACCGGGCCGGATCGGCAGGTACCCGGCGATCGACTCGGCGTTGGCGGCGAGGTTGCGCGCGGACAGGCGGACCAGCTTGGGCGAGCCGGTGGAGCCGGAGGTGGGCAGCAGCAGGGCGAGGTCCGGGTGCAGCGCCGGACCCGGTCCGCGCTCGTCGATCCGCACACCGTCCGCCTCCGGCCGCACGACGACCGCGGGGCGGTGCACCGCGAGCAGCGGCTGGGTGCGCGCCGGGTCGTCCCCGAGCAGCAGCGCGACGTGACCGGCCCGCAGCGCCGCGAGGTAGGTCACGACCGGCTCGATCCCGGGGCCCGCGACGATCGCGACGAGCCGCCGCCCGGTGCCGAGCTCCGCCGCCCGCGCGTCGGCCCGCGCCGCCAGCTCCCGATAGCTCAGGCACTCCCCGCCCGGCACCAGCAGCGCCGGTCGCCCGCCGTAGCGGGCGAGGGCACCGGCGAACTCCGGCGTTTCGGTCATTCTTCCATCAGATGTGGGGAGGCTGCCCTTGGCAAGAGTTCGGAAGGACAGGGTTCGTCACGCGTCCGGCCACGGCGCCCGCCGCAGTCGCGCCGTCACCTTCAACCCCCCGCGCGGGGGCAGCTCCAGCACGAGCGATCCCCCCGCCAGCTCCACGGTCCGGGCGGCGATGGCGAGGCCCAGGCCGGAGCCCTCGACGTTGTTCTGCCCCGGCGAGCGCCAGAACCGGTCGGTCGCCCGCTCCAGCTCCTCGGGCGGGATGCCCGGGCCGGTGTCCAGGACCGCGACGTCGACCAGCGGCGGGTCCGCGCCGCGCACCGGGCGGACCGTGACGGTCACGGTGCCGCCGGGCGGGGTGAACTTCACGGCATTGTCCAGCAGGGCGTCGAGCACGGTCTCGATGCCGCCGGGGGCGATGCGCACGCCCAGCCCGCGCACCCCGCCGCGCAGCAGCCGCAGTCCGGTGTGCTCGGCGAGCGGGCGCCAGGCGTCGAGCCGGTCCTCGACGGCCGGGTCGACCGGGGTGTCCACGCCCCGGTCCACACCGGCGTCGCGCTCGGCGCGGGCCAGGGCCAGCAGCCCGTCGAGCACCCCGGAGAGCCGCTCGGCCTCCTCCATCGCGGCGACGTGCTCCTCCGCGGCGTCGCCCTCGACGTGGCCGTCGAGGTTGGACAGCCGCAGGCGCAGCGCGGTGAGCGGGTTGCGCAGCTGGTGGCTGGCGTCGGCGACGAACGCGCGCTGGGTCGACAGCGCCTGGCCGACCGACTCGGCCATGCGGTCGAAGGACCGGGTGAGCCGGCGCAGCTCGGGCGGCCCGGACCCGTCGGACACCGGCTCGGCCGGGCGGCCGGCCAGCACCGCGCGCGTCACGCGGCCGGTGCCCTCGTCGAGGCGGCGCACCGGCCGCAGGATCCACCGCGTCACCGGCACCGCGACCAGCACGCCGAGCGCGAGCGCCGCCAGCACCAGCGCCACCACCAGCGACCACACCCGGATCTCGGCGGCGCGCAGGGCGCCCGTCGGGGACACGGTGATCGCCGCCCCGCGCACCTCGCCGTCGACCAGCACGGGTTCGGCGAGCACCAGCGGGCGGGTGTCCCACGGCATGATCGACGGCGGGGCGGCCGAGCGCCGGCTGGCCAGGGCGACCTGCACGCGTTCGCGGCCCTCGGCGTCGAGCTCGGGGGGCTCGGGGGGCTCGGCCCGCGAGGCCGCCACGACCCGCCCGGTCCGGTCGACGACGGTCACCGCCACCCCGTAGACCTCGTCGTAGCGGGCCAGCTCCTCGGCCAGGCCGGCCGCGGTGTCCTCGGTGATCGGCCGCTGCGCGCGCGAGGCGAAGTAGATGGTGTCCGTGAGCCGGTCGATGAACAGCTCCTGCTGCGCGGCGCGCGAGCTCGACACCGCCAGCGGGACGCCGAGCCCCAGGGCCAGCAGCCCGACCAGCACGCAGACGATGACGAGCAGCCGGCTGCGCACCCCACCCTCCGCCGTCAGCCGCCGAGCCGGTACCCGACGCCGCGCACCGTCTGGACCAGCTCCGGCCGGCCGAGCTTGGTGCGCAGGGTGGCCACGTGCACGTCGAGCGTCCGGTTCGCGCCCGGCCAGCTCCGCCCCCACACCTCGGCGACGATCCGGGTGCGGGTGCACACCGTGCCGCGTGCGGCCGCGAGCAGCGCCAGGACCTGGAACTCCTTGCGGGTCAGCGTGACCTCGGTGCCGTCGACGGTCACGGTGTGCCGGCCGAGGTCGATGGCCACCCCGTCCTCGGTCGTGACGATCCGGTCGGCGGGCTCGCCCTCGCTCGGACCGCGGCGGCGCCGCACCGCGTGGATCCGCGCGACCAGCTCGCCGACGTCGTAGGGCTTGACCACGTAGTCGTCCGCGCCGGAGTGCAGGCCGACGATCCGGTCCTCGACGTCCCCGCGCGCGGTCACCACGATCACGGGGACGTCGCTGGCCTGCCGGATGGCCCGGCAGACGTCGACCCCGTCGGCGTCGGGCAGGCCCAGGTCGAGCAGGACGACGTCGACGCCCGTGAGGTGCTCGACCGCGCCGCGGCCGCGCTCGAGCCGCGTCGTGGTCATGCCGTGCCGGTGCAGGGCCGGACGCAGCGCCGCCGCCACGCGGTCGTCGTCCTCCACGAGCAGAATGTGCACGCGGGTCCCCTCCGAGGTCGTTATTCGATAGAAACCCTAAAGGTTGCCCAAGGTGGTGGACTCGCGTGTCCGAATCGCCCTAGCGTCCCGCCATGCCTGGAGGCCGACCGTGACCGACACCCCGATGATCCGCATGGCCGCGGTGGACAAGCACTTCGGCGCCCTGCACGTGCTGAAGGACATCAACCTCGAGGTCGAACGTGGTCAGGTCGTGGTGGTGCTGGGGCCCTCGGGCTCCGGCAAGTCCACACTGTGCCGCACGATCAACCGGCTGGAGCCGATCGACTCCGGCACGATCGAGGTCGACGGCCGGGCGCTGCCCGCCGAGGGCAAGGCGCTGGCGGGCCTGCGGGCCGACGTCGGGATGGTCTTCCAGAGCTTCAACCTGTTCGCGCACAAGACCGTTCTCGAGAACGTGATGCTCGCGCCGGTCAAGGTGCGCCGGCAGGACAAGGCCGCCGCGCAGCAGAACGCCGTCCGGCTGCTCGAGCGCGTCGGCATCGCCGACCAGAAGGACAAGTACCCGGCCCAGCTCTCCGGCGGCCAGCAGCAGCGCGTGGCGATCGCCCGGGCGCTGGCGATGGACCCGAAGGTCATGCTGTTCGACGAGCCGACCTCCGCCCTGGACCCGGAGATGGTCCAGGAGGTGCTCGACGTCATGACCACCCTTGCCAAGGAGGGCATGACCATGCTCGTGGTCACCCACGAGATGGGCTTCGCCCGCCGGGCCGCGCACCGGGTCGTCTTCATGGCCGACGGCGAGATCGTCGAGGACTCGACGCCGGACGACTTCTTCACCAACCCGTCGAGCGAGCGCGCCAAGGACTTCCTCGGCAAGATCCTCACGCACTGACGCCGCCCCCTCGAACCGACAGGAGTTCCGATGAAGTTCCGTGCCCTCGTGGTGGGGCTGGCCGCGGCCGCCCTCACCCTGACCGCCTGCGGCCAGTCGGGGAGCCCCGGCGGCTCCGCCGGCCCGGTGGTCTCCGAGGCCCCCGCGGCGAACGTGCAGGTCCCCGACTCGGCGACCTTCGCCGCCATGCAGCAGCGCGGCCGCGTCGTCATCGGCGTGAAGGACGACCAGCCCGGCCTGGGCTTCAAGGACGCCACCACGGGCGAGTACTCCGGCTTCGACATCGAGATCGCCCGGCTCGTCGCCGCGAAGCTCGGCTTCGGCACGGACAAGATCGACTACAAGACGGTGCCCTCCGCGGCCCGTGAGGACGCGATCTCCCGCGGCGAGGTCGACTACTACGTCGGCACCTACACGATCAACGACAGCCGCAAGCAGCGCGTGTCGTTCGCCGGCCCGTACTTCATCGCCGGCCAGAGCCTGCTCGTCCGCGCCGACGAGACGGCGATCACCGGCAAGGACACCCTCAAGGGCAAGAAGGTCTGCTCGGTGACCGGCTCGACGCCGATCCAGCGGGTCCGCGACCAGGGGCTCACCGAGCCGAACAACATCGTCGAGTTCCAGACCTACACGCAGTGCGTGGACCAGCTGCTGTCCAACCAGGTCGACGCCGTCACCACGGACGACGCGATCCTCAAGGGCTACGCCTCGCAGCAGCCCGACAAGCTCAAGGTGGTCGGCGAGACCTTCTCGACCGAGCCGTACGGCATCGGCCTGAACCACGACGACGCCGCGCTGCGCGGCAAGATCATCGACATCCTGCAGACCGCCTACGACGACGGCTCCTGGCAGAAGATCTACGACAACACCCTCGGCAAGTCCGGCTCGCCGGCCTCGCCGCCCGCGCTGCAGCGGTACTGATCCGAACAGCGATCCGACAGTGGTCCGACTGTGACCCGACAGTGACCCGACAGTGAACCGACAGTGACCCGACACTGACCCGACACTGACCGCGCCGGGGCGGGCTCCACTGACCACCAGTGGGTCCGCCCCGGCCGGCGTGTCCGTCCGAGCGCTCCGTCGACAGGGTCGGGGCCGGAAGGGTGGGACCCGCCGTGAACGTCCTGCTGGACAACATCGACCTCTACGCCCGGGGTTTCCTCGGCACGATCGAGCTGTTCGTCGTGTCCGCGATCGGCTCGCTGATCCTCGGCGCGATCCTGGCGGCGATGCGCGTCAGCCCCGTGCCGATCCTGCGGGCGTTCGGCACGGTCTACGTGAACATCCTCCGGAACACGCCGCTCACGCTGGTCATCTTCTTCTTCGCGTTCGCGTACCCGCGGCTGGAGATCTACGACCTCTCCTACTTCACCCGCGCCTGCATCGGCCTGATCCTCTACACGGCCGCGTTCGTCTGCGAGGTCATCCGGTCCGGCGTCAACACGGTGCCCGTCGGGCAGGCCGAGGCCTCCCGGGCCCTGGGCTTCACCTTCACCCAGACGCTCTCCCAGGTCGTGCTCCCGCAGGCGGTGCGCAACGTCGTCCCGCCGCTGGCCAACATCCAGATCGCGCTGCTGAAGAACACCACGATCGCCGCGGGCTTCTCGGTCACCGAGGCCGGCGGGATCTACCAGGCGCTGTCCGAGCGCGGCGCCAACGTCTTCGTCGGCCTGGTGTGGGTCGCCGTCGGCTTCCTCATCCTGGTCGTGCCGCTGACGCTGCTGCAGCGCAACCTGGACCGGCGCTGGAGCACCGCGCGATGAGCGCGCATCGGCCCGGCGCGATGAGCGCGCATCGGCCCGGCGCGGTCAGCGCGCATCGGCCCGGCGCGGTCAGCGCGCCTCGACACCGCGGGACGAACCGCCCGCACCGTCCCGTCCCGCCGCACCCCGGGAGCGCCTCGTGACCGCCGTCCTCTACGACATCCCCGGCCCCCGGGCCCGGGCGCGCAACGTTCTCTTCGGCGTCGTCGGCACCGTCGTCGTGCTCGGGATCATCGGGTTCGTGCTCTACCGCTTCGCGGCGACCGGCCAGTTCGACCCGCGGCTGTGGAGCTGGATCACCTACGTCAACATCCAGTACCTGCTGCTCGGCGCCCTCGGGAACACCCTGAAGGCGTTCGCGGCCGCCGCGGTGCTGTCGCTGCTGTTCGGGGCGGTCTTCGCCGCGGGCCGGCTGTCCGACCACGCGTGGATCAGCCGGGTCTCGACGGCGATCGTGGAGTTCTTCCGCGCCGTGCCGCTCCTGGTGCTGATCTTCCTGCTGTTCTTCGGCGTCTCCCGGGGGCTCGGGGTCAACATCTCGGCCTACTGGGCCGTGGTCATCGGCCTGATGCTCTACAACGGCTCGGTCCTCGCCGAGGTCTTCCGGGCGGGCGTGCGGGCGCTGCCGCGCGGGCAGTCCGAGGCGGCCTACGCCCTGGGCCTGCGCAAGACGCAGGTCATGACCACCGTGCTCCTGCCGCAGGCGCTGCGCGCGATGCTGCCGACGATCCTCAGCCAGCTCGTCGTGGTGCTCAAGGACACCGCGCTGGGCTTCATCATCCTGTACCAGGAGCTGCTCTACCAGGCACGCTTCCTCGGCAGCCAGGGCCAGCTCGGCGCGCCGATCCTGCAGGTCGCGCTGGTGGTCGCGGTCATCTACATCGCCATGTGCCTGATCCTGTCGGGGCTGTCGAAGCTGCTGGAGAGGCGGCTGCGCCGGAGCCCGCGGGGCGGCGAGGCGCAGGCCCGCGAGGCCGAGCGCGAGGAGGAGTACGCCGCGACCCTCTAGGCTCCCGATCCTCTCCAGCCCGCTGCCCTTCAGGAGGCGGGTGTACCGCCCGCGGGCTCCCGGAGGTTCTCCACCCGCACCGGCTCGATCCCCTCGGCCTCGGGCAGCGCGAAGCCGAACACCTGGGCGTAGAAGCTCAGCTCGGCGTCGAGGGCGCGCCGGATGTTCTCCGAGCGCCGGAAGCCGTGCTGCTCGCCCGGGAACAGCAGGTAGGCCACGGGCACGCGGCGGGCGCGGAGCGCGTCGACGATCGCCTCGGACTGGTTCGGCGGGACGATCGCGTCCTCCGCGCCCTGCAGCACGATCAGCGGGGTGCGGAACAGCTCGACGTGGTGGATGGGCGAGCGCTCCCGGTAGACCTCCCGGGCGGCGGGGTACGGCCCCACCAGTCCGTCGAGGTAGCGGCTCTCGAACTTGTGCGTGTCCGCGGCCAGCGCCTCCAGGTCGGCGACGCCGAAGTGGTCCGCGCCGGCGGAGAACGGGGTGTCCTCGCGGGCCAGCGCGGCGAGGGTGGTGTACCCGCCGGCCGAGCCGCCGCGGATCGCCAGCCGCTCCCCGTCGACCCGCCGGGTCGTCGCCAGGTACCGCGCCGCGGCCAGGCAGTCCGCGACGTCGACGATCCCCCACGCGCCCCTGAGCTGCTCGCGGTAGGCCCGGCCGAAGCCGGTGGAGCCGCCGTAGTTGACGTCGACGACGCCGAAGCCGCGGCTGGTCCAGTACTGCACCCCGACCGAGAGCACGGGCAGTGCCGCCGCGGTGGGCCCGCCGTGGATCACGACGAGCAGCGGCGGCAGGGCACCCGCCGGCCCGGTGGCCCCGGGGTTGGCGGGCGGGTAGTACAGCCCGTGCGCGGTCCGCGGGGCACCCGCGCCGTCGACGGAGGGGAAGGAGATCGGCTCGGGGACGGAGAGGTACCCGTCGTCGACGCCCAGCTCGCGGGGGGCACGCAGGGTCTCCACGTCGCCGTCGACGCTCACGACGTGCACGCCCGGCTCCTCGGTGGGCGTGCCGGCGACGACGAGCACGCTGCCGACGCCGTACGGCACCACCGAGGCGACGGCCGAGAAGGGCAGGTCGAGCTCGGTGAACCCGCCGTCCGGCTCGCGGACGGCGAGCCCGTCGTAGCCCTTGCTCCAGCGCGCGAACACCACCCGGCCGCCCGGCAGCACGGCGTAGCGCGAGGTGTCCAGCTGCCAGCCGGGGACGCCGATCTCGGCGTCGAGCACCACGACCGGTTCGATGTCGTGCCCGGGCCGCCAGCGGTAGAGGTTCCACCAGCCGGTGCGGTCGGAGAGGAACCAGAGCGACCCGTCGGGCTGCCAGCGCGGTTCGGAGACCGACTCCCCCGGCCCGCCGGCGATGACGGCCTCGTCGCCGGTCCGGAGGTTGCGGCCCATGAGCACCGTGTCGTCCCACGGCATGGACGGGTGGTCCCACTGGATCCAGACCAGCCGCACCCCGTCCGGCGACAGACGCGGGCTGGTCACGAAGTCCGGCCCGGTGACCAGCACCTCCGGCTCCGAGGGGCGGTCCGCGGCCAACCGGACGATCTCGTTGCGCACGGCCGCGGCGCCGCCCTCCGGCGCGTGGCGCTCGCGGATCGCGAGGAGGGTGGACCCGTCCCGGGTGACGAACCCGTCCGCGTAGCGGTCCGCCCGCGGGAAGGCCGGCTCCGGGGTGAGCGGCTCGGGCGCGCCGCCGGGCGCGAGCCGGTACAGCCGTTGGTCGGTCCAGTTGGCGAACCAGACGACCCCGTCGCGGACCCACCAGGCGCCGCCGCCGTACTCGTGGACGCCCGTCCGCGCGTCGAACCCCTCGGGCAGCAGGTCGGTGGTGCTCCCGTCGGGGGCGCGGCGGACCAGCTGGGTGCGCCCGCCCTCGGTGGGCCGTGCCTCGGCCCAGACCACCGCGTCCCCGTCCGTCCGTGCGCCGGACAGCCGCACCGAGGCCTCGACGACGAGCGCGGACGTGATCGGGGTCGGCCAGGAGCCGAAGGGCAGCACGGCGGGCGGCTCACCCTGCCCGGGGGCAGGCGGAGCGGTGTGCGCGGAGGTCACGCCGGCCACGCTAGTGCCCGCCCCCGACACGTCGCGATCACCCGCCGCGAACCGTGCGGCGGTGTCGTCATCCGGCCCGTGGTCGGCGGCGCACGCCGGCCGCGGTGCGCAGCAGCCCGGCGGCCCGGCGCAACTCCCCCGGCCGCAGCACGGGCAGGATCCCGACGGCACCGGACAGGCCCGTCCACCAGCGCACCTGCCCGTCCGTGCGCAGGACGCCCACGGCGGGCGTGCGGCAGCCCGTGACGGCCGCGGGCAGGTTCGGGTAGATCTCGGCGAGCCGGGGCTCGGTGCAGGCGCGGACCCGGACCTTCACGGTGACGCACTCCGGGAGCTCACGGGCGATGCGCGAGCAGTGCGGACAGGCGACGTCGTAGATCACCACGAGCTCCCGCACACGCGCCACGGGCGAAGGATCCCCGTCCGGGTCCGGGGCCCGGAACCCGGGGTCGACCCCGATCCCGGGAGGTCCGGGCCCGCGTAGCGTGGGGGCGACCGCGCGGACAGGAGGCACCGACATGAGCCGGCCCGACGACCCACGCCCCGCCGAGCACGCGACATCCGAGCCGACCGACGCCGGGCCCACCGACGGCCGGCTCGCCCCCGCTGTCGACGCCGAGCCCGTCGACGCCGAGATCGTGGAGGAGACGACCCCTGTGCCGGCCGCCCCGCCCGCCCCCGGCTCGCCGACCGCCACCGGCTACACCGACGAGGGCGTGCCCACCCTCGACCACGTCCGGGACAAGATCGAGGGCCGCGCCGCGACGGCCGCGGGCTGGCAGGAGCTGACCGCCGACACCGAGGCCGCCCGCACCGCGGACGAGCAGTTCGACGAGCGGGAGCGGAAGGCCAAGGACCGGCTCGAGGAGATCCGCCGCTCCATGGGCCTCTGACCCTCCCGAGGCCGAGCGGATGCGCCCTCGACGGGCCCCCGACCTCGAGGAACCGCTGAGCGGACGGCGCTCTCGCTCACACCTGCCGAGCGGGAGCGCCGTTCGCTCGGCTCAGCGGCGGAACAGCTTGTTGCCCAGCCAGACGATCGGGTCGTACTTGCGGTCCACGACCCGCTCCTTCATCGGGATCAGCGCGTTGTCGGTGATCTTGATGTGCTCGGGGCAGACCTCGGTGCAGCACTTGGTGATGTTGCAGTAGCCGAGCCCGTGCTCGTCCTGCGCGATCTCCTTGCGGTCCGCCGCGTCGAGCGGGTGCATGTCCAGCTCGGCGATGCGCATGAGGTACCGCGGGCCGGAGAACACGGCCTTGTTCTCCTCGTGGTCGCGCACCGCGTGGCAGGTGTTCTGGCACAGGTAGCACTCGATGCACTTGCGGAACTCCTGGCTCCGCTCCACGTCGACCTGCTGCATCCGGTACTCGCCGGGCGCCACCCCGGCCGGCGGCGCGAAGGCCGGCACCTCGCGGGCCTTGACGTAGTTGAACTCCACGTCCGTCACCAGGTCCCGGATCACCGGGAAGGTCCGCAGCGGGGTCACCGTGACGACCTCGTCGTCGGCGAAGGTCGACATGCGGGTCATGCACATCAGCCGCGGCCGGCCGTTGATCTCCGCCGAGCACGAGCCGCACTTGCCCGCCTTGCAGTTCCACCGGACGGCGAGATCGCCGGCCTCGGTCTGCTGCAGCCGGTGGATGATGTCGAGGACGACCTCGCCGTCGTTGACCTCGACCGGGTAGTCGACGAGCTCGCCGCCGTCGGCGTCGCCGCGCCAGACCCGGAAGTGGTGCCAGTGCGTGCTCACGCCTTCTCCCCCGCCCCGGCGCGGTGCCCGCCCAGCTCCTCGCCCGTGTAGTACTTCTTCAGCTCGTCGAGCTCGAAGAGATCGAACAGCTCGGGCCGCATCGGCACCTGCTCCTTGCGGGTCAGCTCCACGTCGTCCTCGCCCAGCCCCCGGCACACCAGCAGGACGTGCCGCCAGTCGGAGTCCATCACCGGGAAGTCGTCCCGGGTGTGCCCGCCGCGGCTCTCCTGGCGCTCGAGCGCCGCCTTGGCCACGCACAGCGAGACCAGCAGCATGTTCCGCAGGTCCAGGGCGAGGTGCCAGCCCGGGTTGAACTCCCGGTGCCCCTCCACGCTGACCGTGCGCGTGCGCGTGGCGATGTCCTCGAGCTTCTTGAGGGCCATCTCCATCTCGTCGGCCTTGCGGATGATCCCGACGAGCTCGTGCATGGTCTTCTGCAGCTCCAGCTGCACCACGAACGGGTTCTCCCCGCCGTCCGTCGCACTGGAGAAGGGCAGCAGGGCCCGGTCGATCGCCGCCTCGACGTCGCCGGGGGCGACCTGCGGGCGGGTGTCGAGCCCGTCGGCGTACTCCGCCGCGCCCAGCCCGCACCGCCGCCCGAAGACGAGCAGGTCCGACAGCGAGTTGCCGCCGAGCCGGTTCGAGCCGTGCATGCCGCCGGAGCACTCGCCCGCGGCGAACAGACCCGGCACCGAGCTCATCCCGGTGTCCGGGTCGACCTCGATCCCGCCCATCACGTAGTGGCAGGTCGGCCCGACCTCCATCGGCTCCTTGGTGATGTCGACGTCGGCCAGCTCCTTGAACTGGTGGTGCATCGACGGCAGCCGCTTGAGGATCTCCTCCGGCTTGAGCCGGGAGGCGATGTCGAGGAACACGCCGCCGTGCGGGCTCCCCCGCCCCGCCTTGACCTCGGAGTTGATCGCGCGGGCGACCTCGTCGCGCGGGAGCAGCTCGGGCGGGCGCCGGTTGTTGTCCGGGTCGGTGTACCAGCGGTCCGCCTCCTCCTCGGAGGTGGCGTACTGCTCCTTGAACACGTCCGGGATGTAGTCGAACATGAACCGTTGGCCCTCGGAGTTCCGGAGCACGCCGCCGTCGCCGCGGACCGACTCGGTGACCAGGATGCCCTTCACCGACGGCGGCCAGACCATGCCCGTCGGGTGGAACTGCAGGAACTCCATGTTGATCAGCGTCGCGCCGGCGCGCAGGGCCAGCGCGTGCCCGTCGCCGGTGTACTCCCAGGAGTTCGACGTGACCTGGTAGCTCTTCCCCACCCCGCCGGTGGCCAGCACGATTGCGGGGGCGTCGAAGCGCACGAACCGGCCGTCGTTGCGGAAGTAGCCGAAGCAGCCCGCGATCCGCCCGTCCGTCCGGAGCAGCTCGGTGATCGTGCACTCGTGGAAGACGCGCAGGTGCGACTCGTAGTCCCCGGTGACCTTGTGGTCGTCCTGCTGCAGCGACACGATCTTCTGCTGCAGGGTGCGGATCAGCTCGAGCCCGGTCCGGTCGCCGACGTGCGCCAGCCGCGGGTAGGTGTGCCCGCCGAAGTTCCGCTGGCTGATCTTGCCGTCCTTGGTGCGGTCGAACAGCGCGCCGTAGGTCTCCAGCTCCCAGACGCGGTCCGGCGCCTCCTTGGCGTGCAGCTCGGCCATCCGCCAGTTGTTGAGGAACTTCCCGCCGCGCATGGTGTCGCGGTAGTGGACCTGCCAGTTGTCGTTCGGGTTCGCGTTGCCCATCGCCGCGGCGCAGCCGCCCTCGGCCATCACCGTGTGCGCCTTGCCGAACAGCGACTTCGAGATGATCGCGACGCGCTTGCCCTGCAGGCGCGCCTCGATCGCCGCGCGCAGGCCCGCGCCCCCGGCGCCGATGACGACGACGTCGTAGGAGTGCTGCTCGACGGTCCGGTCGGTCTGGTCGGTCATCGTGTTCACCCCACGATCCGCAGGTCGGAGAACCAGCCCGCGGAGACGCACATGATGTAGGCGTCCGTGATCGCGAGGCTGGCCAGCGTGGTCCACGCCAGCTGCATGTGCTTGCCGTTGAGCCTGGTGACGAAGGTCCAGGCCCGGTACCGCAGCGGGTGCCGGGAGAAGTGGTTCAGGCGGCCGCCGACGATGCTGCGGCAGGAGTGGCAGGACACCGTGTACGCCCACAGCAGGATCACGTTGGCGACCAGGATGAGGTTGCCCAGGCCCAACCCGAAGCTCCCGTCCGCCTTGACGAACGCCCGGATCGCGTCGTAGGTGTTGATGATCGAGATCAGCGCCGCGATGTAGAAGAAGTAGCGGTGCAGGTTCTGCAGGATCAGCGGGAAGCGGGTCTCGCCGGTGTACTTGCCGTGCGGCTCGGCGACCGCGCAGGCGGGCGGGCTGCCCCAGAAGGCCCGGTAGTAGGCCTTGCGGTAGTAGTAGCAGGTCAGCCTGAACAGCAGCAGGAACGGCAGCGAGACCAGCGCGTACGGCAGCCACGGCACGTCCGGAACGAACCGGCCGAAGTGTGCCGCCTGCTCCACGCACCCGTAGGACACGCAGGGTGAGTAGAACGGCGTCAGGTAGTTGTACTCCGCGACGAAGTACCACTCCTGCATGAAGGCCCGGACGGTCGCGTAGATGACCCACGCCCCGAGCCCCACCAGGTTGAGCAACGGTGGGAGCCACCAGCGGTCCGTGCGGAGCGTCCGCGCCGCGATCCGGGCCCGGCCCGCGGCCCGCTGATCGGCGATGTCAGTGGTGGATGACACGTCGTCGTTGTCCCCGTCTTCTCCGGCGTCTTTGCCTGTAGTGCGGATCACAGGGAGCGTACGACGTGGGTCACAGCAGAGAAGTGTCGGTCCGGGAACAAATGGGTAGTCGAGACGGACGTCACACTCCGTGGCGAGGCGCTCACGCAGCACGACGAGCCCGGTCCCCGTCTCGAGGAACCGGGCTCGTGCGTGTGGAGTTGTCCGACCGCCGGAGCGGGCCTCGTCAGGCCTTCTTGCGCCGCCCGCCGACGGTCGCCGCCAGGTAGTCGTGGTTCAGCTGGGAGATCACGTCGAGCGGGATCTCCTTCGGGCAGGCCGTGGCACACGCACCGGTGTTGGTGCAGCCGCCGAAGCCGGCGTCGTCGTGCGTCTCCACCATGTTGACCACGCGCTCCCAGCGCTCCGGCTGGCCCTGCGGCAGCTCCCCGAGGTGGGTCAGCTTCGCGCCGAGGAACAGCGAGGCGGAGCCGTTGGGGCACGCCGCCACGCACGCGCCGCAGCTGATGCAGTTCGCCGCGGCGAACGAGCGGTCCGCGTTGGCCTTGGGCACCGGGGTGGCGTGCGCCTCGGGGGCCGCGCCCGTGTTCACCGAGATGTAGCCGCCGGCCTGGATGATCTTGTCGAACGCGCTCCGGTCGACGACCAGGTCCTTGATCACGGGGAACGCGCCGGCGCGCCACGGCTCCACGGTGATCGTGGCGCCGTCGTGGAACTTGCGCATGTGCAGCTGGCAGACCGTGGTGGCCTTCTCCGGGCCGTGGGGGTGCCCGTCCACGACCATGCTGCACGAGCCGCAGATGCCCTCGCGGCAGTCGTGGTCGAACGCGACGGGCTCCTCGCCCGACAGGATCAGCTTCTCGTTCAGCACGTCGAGCAGCTCGAGGAACGACATGTCCTCGGTCGCGTCCTCGACGACGTAGGAGACCATGCGGCCCTTGTCGACGGCATCCTTCTGCCGCCAGACACGCAGGTTGACCTTCACTTGTAGCTCCGCTGGGTCGGGTGGACGTACTCGAACTCGAGCTCTTCCTTGTGCAGCACCGGGGCCGCGCCCCGGCCGGTGTACTCCCAGGCCGCCGCGTACGAGAAGTTCTCGTCGTCGCGCTGGGCCTCGCCGTCCTCGGTCTGGCTCTCGGCGCGGAAGTGGCCGCCGCAGGACTCCCGGCGGTGCAGGGCGTCCAGGCACATGAGCTCGGCGAGCTCGAGGAAGTCGGCCACGCGGCCGGCCTTCTCCAGGCTCTGGTTGAGCTCCTGGCCGGTGCCGGGGATCTTCACGTTGTTCCAGAACTCGCGCCGCAGCTCGGGGATGAGCTCCAGCGCCTTGCGCAGCCCGTCCTCGGTCCGTTCCATGCCGCAGTAGTCCCACATGATGTGGCCCAGCTCGCGGTGGAACGAGTCGACGGTCCGGGTGCCGTTGATCGACAGCAGGGTCTCGACGCGGTCCTTGACCGCCTGCTCCGCCTCGAGGACCTCGGGCGCGTCCGGGGCGACCTCCGCCAGCTTGTTCGACGCCAGGTAGTCGCCGATCGTGACCGGCAGGACGAAGTAGCCGTCGGACAGGCCCTGCATCAGCGCGGACGCGCCGAGCCGGTTGGCGCCGTGGTCGGAGAAGTTGGCCTCGCCGGCCACGTACAGGCCCGGGATGGTGCTCTGCAGGTCGTAGTCGACCCACAGCCCGCCCATCGTGTAGTGCACCGCGGGGAAGATGCGCATCGGCACCTCGTACGGGTTCTCCCCGGTGATGCGCTCGTACATCTCGAAGAGGTTGCCGTACTTGGCCTCGACGGCCTTGCGGCCGAGCCGCTGGATGGCGTCGTCGAAGTCGAGGTAGACCCCCAGGCCGGTCGGGCCGACGCCGCGCTTCTCGTCGCAGACCTCCTTGGCCGCGCGCGAGGCGATGTCGCGCGGGACCAGGTTGCCGAACGACGGGTACTTGCGCTCGAGGTAGTAGTCGCGCTCCTCGTTCGGGATCTCCCGCGGGTGGCGGGTGTCGCCGATCTGCTTCGGCACCCACACGCGGCCGTCGTTGCGCAGCGACTCCGACATGAGGGTCAGCTTCGACTGGTGGTCGCCGGAGACCGGGATGCAGGTCGGGTGGATCTGGGTGAAGCACGGGTTGGCGAACAGCGCGCCCTTGCGGTGCGCCCGCCAGGTGGCGGTGACGTTGGAGCCCTTGGCGTTCGTCGAGAGGTAGAAGACGTTGCCGTAGCCGCCCGTCGCGAGCACGACCGCGTCGGCGAGATGGGTCTCGATCTCGCCGGTCACCATGTCGCGCACGACGATGCCGCGCGCCCGGCCGTCGACCACGATCAGCTCGAGCATCTCGTGGCGCGCGTACACGGTGACCGTGCCGGCGTTCACCTGCCGCTCCAGCGCCTGGTAGGCGCCGAGGAGCAGCTGCTGGCCCGTCTGGCCGCGGGCGTAGAAGGTGCGGGAGACCTGGACGCCGCCGAAGGAGCGGGTGTCCAGCAGGCCGCTGTACTCGCGGGCGAAGGGCACGCCCTGCGCCACGCACTGGTCGATGATCTGCCGGCTGATCTCGGCCAGCCGGTGGACGTTCGACTCGCGGGCGCGGAAGTCGCCGCCCTTCACGGTGTCGTAGAACAGCCGGTAGACGCTGTCGCCGTCGTTGCGGTAGTTCTTCGCGGCGTTGATGCCGCCCTGGGCCGCGATCGAGTGCGCGCGGCGCGGGCTGTCCTGGTAGCAGAACGAGGAGACCTGGTAGCCGGCCTCGCCCAGGGTCGCCGCCGCGGCGCCACCGGCCAGGCCGGTGCCCACGACGATGATCTTGACCTTGCGCTTGTTGGCCGGGTTGACCAGCTTGACGCCGAACTTGCGGCGCTCCCACCGCGTCTCGATCGGACCGTCGGGAGCGGCCTTGTCGACGACGGGAGCGCCGACGGTGTAGTCGGAGTAGCTCATATCAGATCCATCCGAAGGTGACGGAGATCGGGACGATCAGGAAGCCCAGGACCAGCAGGCCGGAGAAGCCCGTGGCGATCGCCTTCAGGATCGGCTCGCGCTTGTCGCTGTTCCAGCCGAAGGTCTGGACGGCGCTCCACAACCCGTGGCGCAGGTGGAGGAAGATCGCCAGCAGCGCGATCACGTACCACACGGTCACGTACCAGCGGTCGGGGGCGAAGTCCGCGTGGACGTTGTCCCACACGGCGAGGTGCTCGCCGTTGGGGTTCAGCGTCCCGGTCGTCAGGTCGAGGATGTGGTAGATGACGAACAGCAGGACGATCACGCCGCCCCAGCGCATGGTGCGGGTCGTGTAGTTGCCCTTCACCTTGTTGCCGGCGGCGTACTTCACCGGGCGCGCCTTCTTCGCCCGCAGCGCCAGCACCGTCGCGGCCCAGATGTGCCCGACGACGGCCAGCGTGAGGACGGTCCGGATCACCCAGACGAAGCCCTCGTTGCCCAGCAGGGGCTGCAGGATCGTCCGGATCCAGGTCGCGTACCCGTCGATGTTCTCCGGCCCGAAGAAGATCTGCAGGTTGCCGAGCATGTGCACGACGAGGTACAGCACCAGGAACACGGAGCTGACCGCGATCACGAACTTGAGGAGCACGGCGGGGATGCGCGGCCTCTTGGCACGCGCGGGTACCGCCGGCGCGGGGGTTGCGGGGGCCTTCGCCGAGCCCCTGTTAGACACCTGTGTCGCCACGCGGCCAGTGCACTACTCAGCAGTCCGGCCGTCCAATGCATGGAGTCGGCATGATCTATGCACGTACGCTATACACGTGACACTTCAGCAGCTCGCGTACTTCGTGGCGGTCGCCGACGTGCGCAGCTTCACTCGGGCGGCCGATCTTGTCGGTGTCGCCCAGCCCACACTTTCCCGGCAGCTCAGGGCCCTGGAGGACGGTCTGGGGGCCCCGCTGGTCAACCGTGGGAAGGACGTCACGCTGACCCCCGCGGGCGAGGTGGTGCTGCCGCTCGCTCGCCGGATGCTCGCCGACATGGACCTGGCGCGCACCTCCGTCGCCGAGCTCGTCGGGCTGCGGACGGGGCGGGTCCGCGTCGGCGCGACCCCCTCGATGTGCATCGGCCTGCTCGCCGACGTGCTGCGGCTCTTCCACGAGCGGCACCCGGAGATCCACCTCGAGCTGGCCGAGAACGGCTCGCAGTCGCTGGTGCGCGACCTCGCCCGCGGCGCACTCGACGTCGCCCTGGTGATCGTGCCGCCCTCCGGCGTCGATCCCGCGCTGCACACGCTGCCCCTCCTGCGCGAACGCCTCTCGGTCGCCTCGCCGCGCTCCGGCCGCCCGCCCTCGTCCCGCGGGTCTATGACGGTCGTCGAGCTGTCCCGCCGCTCGCTGGTAATGGTCCGGAAGGGCTACGACCTGCGCGAGGTCACCCTCGACGCGTACCGCGCGGCCGGCGTGACGCCCCGGTTCGCCGTGGAGGGCGGCGAGATGGACGCCGTCCTGCGGCTGGTCGAGGCCGGCACCGGCGTGGCCGTGGTGCCGGACCTGGTGTTCGCCGGCCGTCCCCGGCTCCGGCGGACGGTGCTGACCCCGCCGCTCTACCGCACCGTCGCCCTCGCCCGCCGCACCGACGTCGCCCCCACCCACGCCGCCCAGGCCTTCATCGACACCCTGCTCTCCTACATCGGCTCGGTCGCGGACACGGGCGCCCTCTCCGCCGACGTCCAGGTCCTGCACCGGGCGGAGGCGTAGCAGACCTGTGTGCGCCGAGGCGGGCGACCGACGACCAGGTGCGGTGTCAGTCGAGGTCGGCGGGGCCGAGCTCGTCCTCCTCGGCGCCGTGCTCGGCCAGCGCGGTGCGGACCACGCGGTAGGCGATCGCGGGCGGGTAGCCCTTGCGGGCGAGCATGCCGAGCAGGCGGCGGCCGGCCTTCTGGCGGTCCTCGGGCCCGGACACGGTCAGGGTGCGGAGGCGCCGGTCGACGAGCTCGCGGGCGCGCTGCTCCTCGGCGGCGTCGTCGACCTCGGTGAGCGCGGTGTCGGCGACCTCCTTGTCGATGCCCTTGCGCCGCAGCTCCTGCGCGATCGCCCGGCGGCCGAGACCCCGCGAGCGGTGCCGTGCGCGGACCCAGGCGTCGGCGAACGCCCGGTCGTCGATGAGGCCGACCTCGTCGAAGCGCTCGAGGACCGTGTCGGCGATCTCGTCCGCGAACCCCTTCTGACGCAGCTTCGTGGCGAGCTCGTGCTTCGAGCGGGCACGGTCGGTGAGCAGGCGCAGGCAGAGCTCCTTGGCCGCGGCCTCCTGCTCCCCCGGGGACCGCTCGTCCTGCGCCGGCCCGACCTGCGCCGGCCCGGCCTGCGCGGAACCGGCCTGCGCGGATCCGGCTCCCGTCGGCTCGGCCTCGGTGCCGCGGGGGCCGCGGGGGCCGCGGGGGCCGCGGGTGTCGCGAGTGCCGCCGGCGCGGCGACCCGGGCCACCCGCCCGTCGAGCCCGGCGGGTCCGGAGGTCCTCGATCGAGAGGATGGTGACCTGCTCCGCCGGCGCGTCGAGCTCCCCCAGCTCGACGGCCTCGGGGGCCACCGGGGTGTGGGGTTCGAGGGCGTCGAGATCGACGAGCCCGATCCGCTGCTCGCGATCCGGGCCGGGTCCGGCGGTCTCTGCGCGGTCGTCGGTCTCTGCGCGGTCGTCGGACTCTGCCCGGTCGTCGGACTCTGCCCGGTCGTCGGACTCTGCCCGGTCGTCGGACTCTGCCCGGTCGACCGCTGGTCCGCCCTCACCGGCGGGGGTCCGGGGCGGGTCGACCGGCGCCGGCGCGGCTCCGCCCGTCGCGACGACATCGTCGGAGGTCAGCCGCTCCCCGATGACCAGGTTCCGGGACTCCGCCGGTGCGAGATCGTCGAAGGAGGCGACCGGGACCGACTCCCGCGGCGCCGGTTCGAGCTCCTCGGACGACATCCGGCGCCCAGCGGGTCCGGACCGGAGCGGCAGCCCGCCCCGGTCCTCGCCGGAGGTCGCCACGATCAGAAGTCGACGGGCGCGGGCAGCGGCTCGACCTGCTCGGCGTCGGCGTCGAGCACCGCGCCGATCCCGAGCTTCTCCTTGATCCGCTTCTCGATCTCCGCGGCGATGTCCGGGTTCTCCTTGAGGAACTTGCGGGCGTTCTCCTTGCCCTGCCCCATCTGGTCGCCCTCGTACGTGTACCAGGCGCCGGACTTGCGGATGATCCCCTGCTCGACGCCCACGTCGATCAGCGAGCCCTCGCGGCTGATGCCGACGCCGTAGAGCACGTCGAACTCCGCCTGCTTGAACGGCGGGGCCACCTTGTTCTTCACGACCTTGACCCGGGTTCGGCTGCCGACCATGTCGGTGCCGTCCTTCAGGGTCTCGATGCGCCGGATGTCCAGCCGGACGGAGGCGTAGAACTTGAGCGCCTTGCCACCCGTCGTGGTCTCGGGGGACCCGAACATCACGCCGATCTTCTCGCGCAGCTGGTTGATGAAGATCGCGGTGGTGCCGGACGTGCTCAGCGCGCCGGTGATCTTGCGGAGCGCCTGGCTCATGAGGCGGGCCTGCAGACCGACGTGACTGTCGCCCATCTCGCCCTCGATCTCGGCGCGCGGCACGAGCGCGGCCACCGAGTCGATGACGATGACGTCCAGCGCGCCGGAGCGGATCAGCATGTCCGCGATCTCCAGCGCCTGCTCGCCGGTGTCCGGCTGCGAGACCAGCAGCTCGTCCGTGTTCACGCCGAGCGCCTTGGCGTACTCCGGGTCGAGCGCGTGCTCCGCGTCGATGAACGCGGCGGTGCCGCCCGCGGCCTGCGCGTTGGCCACCGCGTGCAGCGCCACGGTGGTCTTACCGCTGGACTCCGGGCCGTAGATCTCCACGACCCGGCCGCGCGGCAGGCCGCCGACACCGAGCGCCACGTCGAGCGCGATCGACCCGGTGGGGATCACGCCGATCGGCGGACGCGTGTCGTCCCCCAGGCGCATCACCGAACCCTTGCCGTGGTTCTTCTCGATCTGGGCGAGGGCGAGCTGGAGCGCCTTCTCGCGGTCGGGAGTGCTCATCTGACTACCTCGCTCGGTGCGGGACGGGCCTGTGTTCGCTGTGTTCGCTGTGTTCGACGACTTCCGGGGAGCCACGGGGGAACCGTATTGGGTCCCACCGACAGTTCCGGTACTCGCGCCCCCGCTGTGGACAACCGGGGCCGGGTGTGGACGCCACGGTATACGAACACGTGTTCGAGGCCGAGCCCGACACGCCGATCGGCTACCCTGCCGCGCCGAGCGGCGCGCCGCCGCCCGCCGGACCCGGCCGGGGACACCGACGGGGCCTCAGTCTTCCCGCCTCAGTCGTCCCGCCCCAGCCGGCGGGCCTCCGGCACGTCGTAGGCCTCGCAGATCACCTGCCAGACCCGCTTCGGGTCGATCCCCGCCTCGATGGCCTGCTCCGCGGTGCGCCCGCCGAGCTCGGCGAACACGTGGTCGCGCGCCAGGGAGCCCGCCCGCATCTCGCCGAACTCGTCGTGCATCAGGGTCCGGAAGTGGCTCAGTCGCACCCCGCCGAGGGTAGTGCGCTCGCCGGGCGGCCCGCCGCCGGAACAGCAGGCAGCACCGCCGGCCATGGTCTCCGGATCCTCGACGGCGTCGCGCGACCGGTCGAGGCTCGGGCAGGATCGAGGTCGTGATCGAGCAGGTCTGGGCCGCGCTCGGCGGCGATCCCGCGGAACTGCCCCGGCTGACGACGAGCGGCCCCGTGCACACCCTGTCCAGCCGGTTCCCCGTCACGGCCTTCGGCACGGCGACGATCGGGGCGGCGCTGCTCGCGGCGACCTCGGACGGGACCGGGGGCCGGGCGGTCGGGATCGACACCCGGCAGGCCGCGGTGGTCCTGCGCAGCGAGCGGTACCTGCGACGGGAGGGCGTGAGCCCCGGCAACCCGTTCGACCCCCTGTCGGCCTTCCACCCGACGGCGGACGGCTGGCTGCGGCTGCACGCGAACTACCCCTGGCACGCCGCCGCGGCCCGGCGGGTCCTGGAGCTCTCCGCCGAGGCCGGTCCCGAGGAGGTGCGGGCGGCGATCGCGGGCCGGCGGAAGGTCGAGCTGGAGACCGCGCTGCACGAGGCCGGCGGGGTCGCCGCGGCCACCCGGACCGAGGCGGAGTGGGCCGCGACGGAGGCCGGGCGGGCCGCACGGGCCCTGCCCCTCGTCGGACGACGGCTGCTCGGGGAGGCCCCGCCGCGACCGCCCCGGCGGGCGCGGGTGCTGGACCTGACGCGGGTGATCGCGGGTCCGGTCGCGACCCGGTTCCTGGCCGCGCACGGCGCGGACGTGCTGCGGATCGACCCGCCACACCGCCCGGAGCTCCCGGGCCAGGCCTGGGACACCCTGCCCGGCAAGCGGTCGGCGATCGCCGAGCTGCCCGTGGAGGACCTGCTGGCGGGTGCCGACGTCGTCGTGACCGGGTACCGACCGGGGGCGCTGGACCGCTTCGGACTGGCCCCCGAGGAGCTGGCGGCCCGGCACCCCGGGCTGGTGGTCGTCACGCTGTCCGCCTGGGGACACACGGGGCCGTGGGCGCGGCGGCGGGGCTTCGACAGCCTGGTGCAGTCCGCGTGCGGCATCGGCGAGACCGAGCGCACCGCGCCCGACGGGCCGCCCGGTGCCCTGCCCGCGCAGGTCCTGGACCATGCGACCGGCTATCTCGGCGCGGCCGGGGCCCTGCTGGCGCTCGCCGCGCAACGGCGGTCGGGCGGCACGCACCACGTGCGGCTCGCGCTGGCCGGCACCGCGTCCTTCCTCCAGGCCCTCCCCCGGACCGAGCCCTCCACCGAGCCGGCCGCGGACGTCGACCCGGCGCCCTACCTCGAGGAGCTCGGGCCGTTCACGCTCGCCTCGCCGCCGGGCACCGTCGACGGGCGGCCCCTGCGCTGGCCCTCGCCCGCGGCCTACGGCGCCGCGCGGCCGGCGTGGCTACCCTGACCGGTATGTCCGATCCCACCGGCCTGTCGTCGCCGCTGGGGCAGGCGGTGATCCTGCTGATGCTGCTGGCCTCGCTCACCCTGCTGATCCGATGGTGGGTGCAGAACCGCAGGCGCTGAGCGCCCGCTCCGCCGCCGCCCGGGCCTGCGCCGGCGCCTCCGGGACGCCCCCCGCGGTGGCGAGCACGGTCGCGCCCTCGTAGAGCAGGTGCAGCTCCGGGCCGAGCTCCGGCGGGTACCCGGCCTCTCGCACCAGCCCGACGAAGTACTCCCGCATCCACGCCTTCTCCTCCCGGATCACGCGCTCGGCGGGATGGCCCGTGCCGCCGATCTCGGCGTAGGCGTTGACGAAGGCGCAACCGCGGTCCTGGTCCTCCAGCCACAGTGCGAGGACGTCGAAGACGCCGGCGACCGGCCGCCCGCGCATCCGGTCGAGCAGGAACGACCGCCAGCGCTCCGCTCGCCGGTCCAGGTACAGCGCCACCAACGCGTCCTTCGAACCGAAGCGGTCGTACAGCGTCTTCTTCGTGGTGCCCGCCGTCTCCGCGATGAGGTCCACGCCGACCGCGCGGATGCCGTGCCGGTAGAACAGCCCGCTCGCGGCGGCCAGGAGCTTCTCGCCGGCAGGGGTGAGGGTGCTCATACACTGCGAGTATACCGACCGGTGTGGTTACGTCGAGCCCATGAGACGGGATGCGGTCGCGGGCGCGGCCCTCGTGCTGTTCTGGAGCTCGGGGTTCGTCGGGGCGGAGCTGGGGACCGGGTACACCGGGGCGGACACGTTGCTGGCGTGGCGGTACGTGGTGGCGGCGGCGGTGTTGTGGCTGGTCGTGGCGGTGCGCCGGCCTCCGGTGCCGCGCGGCGCCACCGGCCGCCAGGCCCTGCTCGGCACCCTGTCCCAGGTGCTCTACCTCGGCGGCGTCGTGACGGGCGTGGGGCTGGGGGTGCCGGCGGGCACCGCCGCGCTGGTCGCCGCCCTGCAGCCGCTCGTCGTCGCGACGGCGGCGGGCCGGCTCCTCGGCGAGCGCACGACGCGCCGGCAGCGCGTCGGGCTGGCGGTCGGGCTGGCCGGGGTCGCGCTGGTCGTGGCCGGCGATCTCGGCCCGGGCACCGCGCCGGCCTGGGCCTTCCTGCTGCCCGTCGGTGGCATGCTGGCCCTGTCCGCGGGGACCGTGCTGGAGCGCCGGCTGCAGCCGCCGGAGAGTCCCCTGGTGTCGATGACCCTGCAGTCGACGACGGCGGCCGTCCTGTTCACCGCCGTCGCCGCCCTGGCCGGGTCCCTGCACCCGCCCGCCGAGCCGGGCTTCTGGGGTGCGGTGGCCTGGGTGGTGGTGCTGTCCTCGTTCGGCGGCTACGGCGCGTACCTGCTCGTGCTGCGCCGCAGCGGGGCCACGCGGGCGTCCACCCTGCTCTACCTGACCCCGCCCACCACCATGGTGTGGGCCTTCCTGATGTTCGGCGACCTGCCGGCCCTGCCGGCCCTGCCGGGCATCGCGCTCTGCGCGGTCGGTGTGTGGCTCGCCCTCGGCCGCGGAGGACGCCGCGCAGGTTCCGGCCGCCGCGAAACTGTCGGTGTCCCGGCGCATGATGGGAACCGTGAGCTCGCTGGACGGTTTCTCCCCCGCCACCCGGGACTGGTTCCGGGGCGCCTTCGCCGCGCCCACGGCCGCCCAGGAGGGTGCGTGGAGCGCCGCCCAGGCGGGGCGGAACGCGCTGGTCGTGGCGCCCACGGGATCGGGTAAGACCCTCGCCGCCTTCCTCTGGGCCCTGGACCGGCTGGCGTCGGAGCCGGTGCCCGAGGAGCGCACCCGCCGGTGCCGGGTGCTGTACGTGTCGCCGCTGAAGGCCCTGGCGGTCGACGTGCAGCGCAACCTGCGGGCCCCGCTCACCGGCATGCGGCAGGAGGCGCAGCGGCGCGGCGATCCCGTCCCGGACATCACGGTGGGCATGCGCACCGGCGACACCCCGGCGGACGAGCGGCGCCAGTTCGCCCGCACCCCGCCGGACGTGCTGGTCACCACCCCGGAGTCGCTGTTCCTGCTGCTCACCTCGGCCGCGCGGGAGTCGCTGCGCGGCGTGGAGACGGTGATCCTCGACGAGGTGCACGCCGTCGCCGCGACCAAGCGCGGCGCGCACCTCGCGCTCTCCCTCGAACGGCTCGACGAGCTGCTGGAGAGGCCCGCGCAGCGGATCGGCCTGTCCGCCACGGTGCGTCCGCTCGACGAGGTGTCCACCTTCCTGTCCGGTGCGCGGCCGGTCGAGGTGGTCCAGCCCAGGACGCCCAAGACGATCGAGGTGCGGGTGGAGGTCCCCGTGCCGGACCTCGCCGCGCTCGACGAGCGCCCGGCCCCGGGCAGTGCCGACGAGGAGGTCGTCGGCTCCGCGGCGGGTGGCGCCCAGCGGCCGTCGATCTGGCCCGCGGTGGAGAAGCGCCTGCTGGACCTGGTGCGCGAGCACCGCTCCACCATCGTGTTCGCCAACTCCCGGCGCCTGGCCGAGCGGCTCACCGCGAAGCTCAACGAGCTGGCCGCCGAGGAGGCGGGCGAGGCGGTCGAGCTCGAACGGTTCCCGGCCGAGGCGATCGGCGAGTCCGGGGTGGGCGGCGGGGCGCCGCCGGTCGTGGCCAAGGCGCACCACGGGTCGATGTCCCGCGAGCAGCGCACGCTCGTGGAGGAGGAGCTCAAGAGCGGGCGGCTGCCCTGCGTGGTGGCGACCTCCAGCCTCGAGCTGGGGATCGACATGGGGGCCGTCGACCTCGTCGTGCAGGTCGAGGCGCCGCCGAGCGTCGCGTCCGGGCTGCAGCGCGTGGGCCGGGCCGGGCACCAGGTCGGCGCGGTCTCGCAGGGCGTGGTGTTCCCGAAGTTCCGCGGCGACCTCGTGTCCTGCGCCGTGGTGGCCGAGCGGATGTCCGGCGGGGCGATCGAGTCGATGCGCTACCCGCGCAACCCGCTCGACGTGCTGGCCCAGCAGGTCGTCGCGATGGTCGCGATGGACCCCTGGACGCTCCACGAGCTGGCCGCCGTCGTCCGCCGGGCCGCGCCGTTCGCGGCGCTGCCGGACTCGGCGCTGCACTCCGTGCTGGACATGCTGGCCGGCCGGTACCCGTCGGAGGAGTTCGGCGAGCTGCGGGCGCGGATCACCTGGGACCGGGTCACGGACGAGCTGCGCGGCCGCCCCGGCGCGCAACGTCTGGCGGTCACCTCGGGCGGCACGATCCCCGACCGTGGCCTGTTCACCGTGATGACGCCGGGCGGGGCGGACGGGGCGGGGTCGCGCGTCGGCGAGCTCGACGAGGAGATGGTCTACGAGTCCCGGGTGGGCGACACGTTCCTGCTCGGCACCTCCAGCTGGCGGGTCGAGGACATCACCCACGACCGGGTGATCGTCACGCCAGCGCCCGGGGAGCCGGCCCGGATGCCGTTCTGGAAGGGCGAGTCGATCGGGCGGCCGCTGGAGCTGGGCCGCGCGGTGGGGGCGTTCGTCCGCGAGATGGCCGGCCTGGAGGACGAGGAGGCCCGCGCCCGGGCCGCCGCGGCCGGGCTGGACGAGTGGGCCACCGACAACCTGCTCTCCTACCTGCACGAACAGCGCGAGTCGACGCGGCACGTGCCCAGCGACCGCACGATCCTGGTCGAGCGCTTCCGGGACGAGCTGGGCGACTGGCGGCTCGTGGTGCACTCCCCCTTCGGTTCCCAGGTCAACGGGCCGTGGGCGCTCGCGATCGCCGCCCGGATGCGGGAGCGGCGCGGGGTCGAGGTGCACGCCGCGGGCGCCGACGACGGGATCGTGCTCCGCCTGCCCGAGGCACTCGACGACAGCGGCGGGGAGATCGTGCCGACCGCCGAGGACGTGCTGCTCGAGCCGGGCGAGGTCGAGCAGATCGTGGTGGCCGAGCTGGGCAACTCCTCGCTGTTCGCCTCGCGGTTCCGCGAGTGCGCGGCCCGGGCGCTGCTGCTTCCCCGCCGCGACCCGAAGCGGCGCAGCCCGCTGTGGCAGCAGCGGCAGCGCTCGGCGCAGCTGCTGGCCGTCGCGGGGAAGTTCGAGCAGTTCCCGATCACGCTCGAGGCGATGCGCGAGTGCGTGCAGGACGTGTACGACCTGCCCGGCCTGCGCGAGCTGATGTCCGACGTGGAGTCGCGCAAGGTCAAGGTGGTCGAGGTGGCCACCCCGCAGCCCTCGCCCTTCGCGCGCAGCCTGCTCTTCGGCTACATCGGGATGTTCCTGTACGAGATGGACGCGCCGCTGGCCGAGCGCCGCGCGGCCGCCCTCTCGCTCGACTCCACGCTGCTCGCCGAGCTGCTCGGCTCCGAGGCCATCCGCGAGCTCCTCGATCCCGAGGTGCTGGCCGAGGTCGAGGCGTCGCTGCAACGCACGGCACCGGACCGGCACGCGCGGGACGTCGAGGGCGCCGCCGACCTGCTCCGCTTCGTCGGCGACCTGTCCGAGGCCGACGGGCGGGCCCGCGGCGTCGAGCCCGCCTGGTTCGCCGAGCTGGAGGCGCAGCGCCGGGCGATCCGGGTGCGGATCGCCGGCGAGGAGCGGTTCGTCGCGATCGAGGACGCGGGCCGGATCCGGGACGCGCTGGGCGCCCCGCTGCCCGTCGGCGTCCCGGAGACCTTCACCGAGCCGGTGCCGGACCCGCTCGGCGACCTCGTGCTGCGGTACGCGCGCACGCACGGCCCGTTCACGGCCGCGGGGTGCGCGGCCCGCTTCGGGCTCGGCGTCGCCGTGGTGGCCGGCGTGCTCGACCGGCTGACCGGGGTCGGGCGGCTGGTCCGTGGCGAGCTGCGCCCGCAGGCGGCCGGAGGTGGCGAGGGCTCGGTCGAGTACTGCGACGCCGAGGTCCTGCGCCGGCTGCGCCGGGCCTCGCTCGCGCGGCTGCGGGCCGAGGTCGAGCCCGTGGAGCAGCGCGCGCTCGGCCGGTTCCTGCCCGTGTGGCAGGGCGTCCGCACGAACGCGGGCGGCGAGCGGCGCGGCCGCATGCGCCGCGCACCGGGCGCGGAGGACGTGCTCGGCGTGGTCGAGCAGCTGGCCGGGGCGCCGCTGCCGGCGAGCGCGCTGGAGTCGCTGATCCTGCCCGCCCGGCTGCCGGGGTACACCCCGGCCCTGCTCGACGAGCTCACGGCGGCCGGCGAGGTCACCTGGACCGGGTGCGGGCCGTTGGCCGGCAGCGACGGGTGGCTGGCGGTGGCCCCCGCGGACGTCGCGGACCTGCTCCTGCCCGAGCCCGACCTCGAGATCGCGACCACGCCGCTGCACCGCGCCCTGCTCGCGGCGCTCGGCCTGCCGGAGCCCGGCGAGCCGGCGGTCGGCGGCGGCGCCCTGTTCTTCCGCCAGCTCGCCGACCAGGCCGGCCGCGCCCTCGTGGCGGAGGGCGAGGAGGCCCCGACGGACGAGGCGACGGTCACCGCGATCTGGGACCTCGTCTGGGCCGGGCTGCTCACCAACGACACGCTCGGTCCGCTGCGCGCCCGGCTCGGCGGCGGCCGGGGCTCCGGCGGCCGTGGCGGGCCGGCGCACCGGACGCGGCGCAGCGCCTCCCGCGGCCGGTACGCGTCGCTGCGCGCCGGGCGGCGCCCGATGCCCAGCCGGACCGGGCCGCCGTCCGTGGGCGGCCGGTGGGCGCTCGCCGTCGATCGCGAGCCCGATCCGACGCGCCGGGCGCACGCGCGGGCCGAGGCGTTCCTCGAGCGGCACGGCGTGCTCACCCGGGGCGCGCTGGGCACCGAGCGCGTCACCGGCGGGTTCGCGGCGGTCTACAAGGTCCTGCGGGCCATGGAGGACTCCGGGCGGGTGCGGCGCGGGTACGTGATCGAGGGGCTCGGGGCGGCGCAGTTCGCCGTGCCCGGCGCGATCGACCGGATCCGGGCCCTGTCCAGCCCGGACGGCGCCCCCGCCGGGAGCGGCCCGGTCGTGTACTCCGCCGCCGACGAGCTCGACGGGCAGCACTTCGCCGGCGCCGGGCACGCCCCGCATGAGACGGGCGGCGGGTCCGGGCTGTCGCGGGTCGTGCTGGCGGCGGCCGACCCGGCGCAGCCCTACGGCGCGGCCCTGCCCTGGCCGGCGACCGTCGGGGACTCGAAGCACCGGCCGGGGCGCAAGGCGGGGGCGCTGGTCGTGCTGGTGGAGGGGGCGCCGGCGCTCTACGTCGAGCGCGGCGGCAAGTCACTGCTGTCCTTCACCACCAAGTACGAGGAGCTGTCCGCGGCCGCGCACGCGCTTGCCGGCGCGGTACACGAAGGCTGGCTCGGCACGCTCGCGGTGGAGCGGGCCGACGGCGGCGGCGCACTGGCCTCGGAGCTGGCCGAGGTGCTCACCGAGGCGGGTTTCCGGGTCACGCCGAAGGGCCTGCGGCTGCGCGCGTGAGGACCGGGGACACGTACCCGGCGCACCCCTGACGAGCGATCGTTCAGGCTTCCGGCGGATGCAGGCGACCGCATCAGAGGCGAGGATCGGGTCACCGACTCCGATGCCGCAGGAGGTTCCGACCCGTGACGACCGTCGAGTACGACTTCGACCCCGAGCTCGCCGCCGCCATCCCGGTACTGCCCGTCCTCGACGTCTCCGACCTGCCGGCCGCGCGCGCCACCCTGACCGAGCTGCGCGCCCAGCTGCCCGCGCCGGACGAGACCGGGGTGACGGTGAGCGAGGTCGACGTCCCGGGTCCGGACGGCGCCCCGGACGTGCGGCTGCGCATCTACCGGCCGGACGGGCCCGCGGGCCGGGCCGGCATCTACGACGTGCACGGCGGCGGCTTCATCATGGGCGACCTCGACGGCAGCCACGCCGCGAACGTCGCGATCGCCCGGGCCGTCGGCGCGGTGCTGGTCACCGTCGACTACCGGCTGGCCCCCGAGCACCCGTACCCGGCGGGGATCGAGGACTGCTACGCGGGCCTGGTCTGGTTCGCCAAGCACGCCGAGGAGTACGGCGTGGACGCGGACCGGATCGCGCTGCACGGCATCAGCGCCGGTGGGGGGCTGTGCGCCGGGCTCGCGCTGATGGCGCGCGACCGCGGCGGCCCCGCGATCGCCTTCCAGTACCTGGGCGTGCCCGAGGTCGACGACCGGCTGGAGACGCCGAGCATGCGCGCCTTCATCGACACCCCGATCTGGAACCGGCCCAATGCCGTCGTCAGCTGGGACTCCTACCTCGGTGAGGGTGTGCCCGGCACGGACGGGGTGCCGCCGTACGCCGCGCCCGCCCGGGCGGCAGACCTGACCGGCCTGCCCCCGGCCTACGTCTCGGTGATGGCCTTCGACCCGCTGCGCGACGAGGGCATCGCCTACGCGCTCGCCCTGCAGGCGGCCGGCGTGCCGGTGGAGCTGCACCTGTTCCCGGGGACCTTCCACGGCTCGTCGTTGATCGAGGACGCCACGATCTCGAGGCGCGAGGCCGCGGAGCGGGTCGCGGTGCTCCGGCAGGCGCTGGGCCTGCCGCGCCTGGACTGAGCCGACCGCGCCGGGCCGTACCGTAGGAGCGGCCCGGCTCAGGGCGGGGGCGGCGCAGGCGGCTCAGCCGGTCGCGCTCGCCCCGAGCATCCGGGCGACGACGAGCTCGACGTACCCCTCGACGACCTCGTCGAGGGAGAGCCCGCCGTCGTCGCGGAACCAGCCGCTGAAGCCGTTGAGCATGTCGAGCACGGCGAAGGCGGCGAGCTGCGCGTCGGGCACGGTGAACTCCCCGGAGCGCATCCCGGCGGTGATCACGTCGCGGACCCGCCGCTGGTAGTAGCGGCGGTGCCCGTCGACCACGGCGCGGTGCTCCGGCGTCAGCGACGCCATCTCGTGCAGGCCCACGAGGTGCTCGACCCGCCGCCGGTGCAGGTGCCGCAGGTGCGCGCGGACCAGCATCGCCGTCCGGTCCGCCGGGGTGCCCGCGGCGTCGAGCAGGGGCAGGTTCTCCTCGCACGGCTCGCGGGTCACCGTCAGGCAGACCGCGAAGAGGATCTCCTCCTTGGCCGCGAAGTGGTGGTAGAGGCTCGCCCCGCGGATGCCGACCGCGTCGGCGATGTCCCGCATGCCGACGTGCGCGTACCCGCGGTCGGCGAAGGTCCGCGCCGCGGTGGTCACGATCTCCTCGCGGCGCAGCCGGGTCCGCGCCGTCCGGGACAGCGCCAGGGGCTCGTGGGTCACCCGGTCATCCCCTCACTCACACGACGACCTTCCGCAGCTCGCGCTTGAGGATCTTGCCCTGCGGGTCGACCGGCAGCTCGGCGACCACGTGCACCGCCTTGGGCACCTTGTAGCCGGCCAGCCGCTCCTTGCAGAAGGCGATGACCTCCTCGGGCTCCACCGCGGCCCCGTCGACCGGGACCAGGAAGGCCGTGACCGCCTCCGACCAGTACTCGTCCGGCTTCCCGACGACCGCGGCCCGCAGCACCCCGGGATGCTCGTGCAGCACCCGCTCGACCTCCTGCGACGACACGTTCATCCCGCCGGACTTGATCACGTCCTTGAGCCGGTCCCGGAAGAACAGGTTGCCCGCGGCGTCGATGCGGACCACGTCGCCGGTGTGCACCCAGCCGTCGACCATGACCTCGGCGGTGCGGACGGGGTCGCGGTGGTAGCCGAGCATGACCGACGGGGTGCGGCAGAGCAGCTCGCCGATCTCGGCGTCGCGCCCCTCGGCGTCGACGACCCGGACCTCCAGGTGCGAGACCGGGATGCCGATCCAGGTCGGGTCGTGGTCGGGGACGTCGTCGAGGGTGCGGAACCAGCCCACCGTGCCGAGCTGGGAGAGCTCGGACTGGCCCCAGTACGTGCCCCAGACGACGCCCGGCGCCGCCGCGGCCCACGCCGTGACGGCGTGCGGCGCCACCTGGCCGCCGTAGGTCATGCAGCGCCGGACGGACCCGACGGCGTCGGCGCCGAACCCGGGCTGCCCGGCCAGGGCCAGGTAGAAGGTCGGCGTCTGCGCGATCACCGTGACCCGCTCGCGGGCGACGATCTCCAGCGAGCGGGCCGGGTCGGTGGTCGCGGGCAGCACCAGCGTGGCGCCCATCAGCGTCAGCGTGGTCATCGAGCCGAGGCCGGCGATCGTGTGGAAGGGCATCACGAACAGCCACGTGTCGTCCGGCCCCGTGCGCAGGCCCCAGCTCCAGGCGGGTGCGGTCGAGATCAGGTAGTTGCGGTGCGGGACCAGCACGCCCTTGGGCGCGGCCTCGGTGCCGGAGGTGTAGACGAGCATCGCGACGTCGTGCTCGTCGACCTCCGCCTCGGGCTCCCCTGTGTCCGCGGGCAGCTCCCCGCCGTACTCGACGAGCGCCGACCCCGCCGGCAGCACGCTCCCGACGAGCTCGGCGAACGGCGGCGCGGCCAGCACCGCCCGGGGCTCGGCATGCCCGAGCTGGTGGCCGACCTCCGGGGCCCGGTGCAGCGGGCTGATCCCGGTGAAGGCCGCGCCGAGCTTGAGCGTGCCGTAGTAGGCGGCGACCACGTCGACCGAGTTCGGCGCCATGGACGCGACGACGTCCCCGCGCCCGACGCCGAGCCCGCGCAGCAGGTGCGCGTAGCGGTTGGCGAGCCGGTCGAGCTGCGCGTACGTGGTCTCCGACCGCTCACCGGCGGCCGTGTACCCGACGACGGCCACGGCGTCGGGCCGGGTGCGCGCGTGCCGCCGCAGCTGGTCGCCGATCGTGGCGCGGGCCAACGGGCGGGTGTACTGCTCGGCGAGCGCGCTCATGCGAAGAGCCGGGAGCCGTAGGTGTCGGCGAAGACGGTCTCCTCGACCGGTTCGCGGCTGAGCTTGCGCGGGAACCCCTTGGCCGGGTAGCCGATGGCGACGTGCGCCGCGGTGATGATCCCCTCCGGGATCTCGAGCAGCTTGCGAACCTCGGGCTCGGCGTGGCAGAGCAGGGTGGTGACCGCGGAGGCGACGCCCTGGTCGCGCAGCGCGAGGCAGAGGTTCTGCATGACCGGGTAGATCGACGCCCCGCCGACCACGGAGAGCCGGCCGAGCTCGTGGTCGGTGGGGTGCAGCCCGTCGAGCTCCGCGCAGACCACGACGATCGCCGGGGCGTCGGCGAGGTGCTCGGCGAAGTGGTCGGCGTCGGCGACGGTCTTCGGCACGGTGCCGACCCGGACGTCGCCGATCCCGACGCCGGAAAGGTAGGCCTTCCACGGCGGCAGGTAGAGCTCGGCGAGCGCGCGCTTGCGCTCCGGGTCGCGGACCACGATCCAGCGCAGCGGCTGCCGGTTGCCGCCCTGGGGGCCGAAGCGGGCGGCGTCGAAGGCGCGGTGGAGCACCTCGTCGGGCACGGGATCCGGGGTGAAGTACCGGCAGGTGCCGGTGGTCCGCATGGCCTCGGTCAGCTCCATCGCTGTCTCCCTGTCCGCGGTTAGGTGTCCGGGGGAGCATGGAGCGACCTACGGCGCCCGTCAAGGTCCGATCTCGCGCAGACGCTTCCCCGCATCGCCTAACCGTGGTTAGGCTCTGTTCGACGAGGAGGTCGCCGATGGGGTTCGTACCGTTCGCGCCGGAGCGCGCGCCGATCGACCGTGCCGCGCTCACGGCGGCGCTGGAGCAGGCCAACCTGCCCTCGCTGGTCGCGGTGCTGTACCAGCTGACCGGCGACCGGCGCTGGCTCGCCGATCCCTACCGCCCCACCCGCAGCCGCGGGATGGAGGACAACGACCCGGGCGGCTTCCCGCCGGAGGTCCGGGCGGAGATCAGGGCCGCGGCGGCCGACGCCGTGTGTGCCTGGGCCGACGGCGCCCCCGTGGCCGTCCCCTCGCCCACGGGCGAGGGCCTCGCCGAGATCATGAGCCTGGCCGTCGGCGAGGCCGTGCCGCTCGAGTACGCCGAGATGACCGCCGAGGACATGGGCTTCGCCCCGGTCGAGGTGCGCCGCGCCCCGCCGGGCGCGCTGCGGGCGATCGTGATCGGCGCCGGCGTGTCCGGGATGCTCGCGGCGATCCGGCTGGCCGAGGCCGGGATCGAGCACGTCGTGCTGGAGAAGAACGCCGACGTCGGCGGTACCTGGCTGGAGAACGCCTACCCCGGCGCGGGCGTCGACACCCCGAGCCACCTGTACTCGTACTCCTTCGCCCCGCGCGACTGGACCACCCACTTCGGCAAGCGCGACGAGGTGTGGGAGTACCTGCGCGCGGTCGCCGACCGGCACGACCTGCGCGAACGCATCCGGTTCGGCACCGAGGTCGTCGCCGCGAGCTGGGCGGACGGGCGCTGGACGGTCCGGACGGCGGCGGGCGAGGAGCTCACCGCCGACGTCGTGATCACCGCGACCGGACAGCTCAACCGGCCCAAGATCCCGCCGATCCCGGGCCTCGACCGCTTCCGCGGCCCGCTCTTCCACACCGCGGAGTGGCCCGCCGACCTCGACCTCACCGGCAAGCGGGTGGTGGTGATCGGCACCGGCGCGAGCGCGATGCAGGTCGTCCCCGCCGTCGCCGGCCAGGTCGCGCACCTGACGGTGTTCCAGCGCTCGCCGCAGTGGATCGCGCCCAACGAGGTCTACTTCTCCCCCGTCGCCGAGGGCGCCCGGTACCTGATCGAGCACGTGCCCTACTACCGGCTCTGGTACCGCACGCGGCTGGCCTGGAACACCAACGACCGCGTGCACCCGGGGCTGCAGAAGGACCCGGCGTGGGAGCACCCGGACCGCTCGGTCAACGCCCTCAACGACGGCTACCGGCGCGTCTTCACCCGCTACCTGGAGGCCGAGCTCGCGGGCCGGCCCGACCTCGTCGCCAAGGCGCTGCCGGACTACCCGCCCTTCGGCAAGCGGATGCTGCTGGACAACGGCTGGTTCGCCGCGCTGCGGCGGGAGAACGTCACCCTGCTCACCGAGGCCGTGACCGAGGTGACCGGGACCGGGGTCCGCGGCGCGGACGGGGCGGAGGTCGAGGCCGACGTCGTCGTCCTCGCCACCGGCTTCCACACGCACCGGGTGCTCTGGCCGATCGAGGTCCGGGGCCGCTCCGGCCGGCGCATCGACGAGGTCTGGGGCCCGGAGGACGCGCACGCGCACCTGGGCATCACCGTGCCGGACTTCCCGAACCTGTTCCTGACCTGCGGCCCGGGCACCGTGCTCGGGCACGGCGGCAGCTACATCACCATCGCCGAGTGCCAGGTCCGGTACATCGTGGACCTCCTGGTCGCGATGGCCGAGCGCGGGATCGGCACCGTCGAGGTCCGGCCCGAGGTGGAGGCGGACTACGTGCGGCGCCACGACGAGGCGCACGAGGCGATGATCTGGACCCACCCCGGCATGCGGAACTGGTACCGCAACGCCGCCGGCCGGGTGGTCTCGGCGCTGCCCTGGCGGATCGTCGACTACTGGCGGATGACCCGCGAGCCCGACCTGCGGGAGTACCGCACCGACGGCGCCGGCTACAGGGCCGAGCCGGCCTTCCAGTCCGCCCAGCTCAGCTCCCAGTCGCCGTAGGTGTCGTAGACCGGCAGGGCGGGGCCGCCGGAGTTGGTGATCTCGACGACGTCGCCGATGCCGAAGTGGTCGTAGAACCACTGGGCGTCGGCCGGCGCGAGGTTGACGCAGCCGTGCGAGACGTTCGCGTTGCCCTGCTGCCCGACCGACCACGGCGCGGAGTGGACGAACTCGCCGTCGTTGGAGATCCGCAGGTCGAGGTCGACCTTCTCCTTGTAGTAGCCGGGCTGGCCCTCGCACACGCCGTAGGTGCAGGAGTCCATGACGATCGACGGCTGCTTGTCGGAGATGACGTGCGGGCCGACGTGCGAGGGGAAGCCGGGCGCACCGAGGCTGATGTTCATGGTCTTGACCAGCCGGCCGTCGTCGAAGATCTGCATCTGCTCGGTGGCGCCGTCGGCCTTGGCCACCCAGGCCTCGTGCACCTTCACGGTCATGGTCCGGTCGGTGGAACCGTAGGTGCCGGCGCCGAGGTCCACGCCGTAGAGGTCGGCCTGCACGGTCACCGTGGTCCCGGGCTTCCAGTACTGCTGCGGGCGGTAGTGCACCTCGGTGTCCGAGATCCAGTACCAGCCGCCGCTCTGCGCCGGGCTGGCGGTCACCGTGAGCGCCTTCTCCGCGGCCGCGCGGTCGGTGATCGCGTGGTCGAACCGCACCACGATCGGCTGCCCGACGCCCACCGTCGGCACCGAGTTCGGCGCGGGGACGAACGACGGGTACGCCTCGGCCTTCGGGGCGATCGTCGCGACCGTGCCGTCGGTGTGCCCGGGCGCCTGGTCGCGGTCGAGGGTGTCGACGGCGACGGCGTAGGTGGTCGAGTAGGCGAGGTCGCCGGTGGAGGTCCAGGTGTGGCCGTCGGGCGCGAGGGTCCCGTCGACGGCCTTGCCCGTCTTCGCGTTCGTGACGTGCACGGCGCGCGCCGTGCCGTCGGCGACCGTCACGGTGATCGGGTCGGTCGGGTTGAGCGGCGTGCCCTGGTCCGGGGTGATGTGGACGACGGGTGCGGGCGCGGCGTCGATCGTCGGCGCCTCGGCGACCGGGCCCAGCCCGGCGGCGCCGAACGCGCCCGCCGCGGCGCTCGGGTGGACGCCCACCAGGATGCCGAGCCCGAGCGCGACCACCACCACGATCCCGAGCACGGTGGCACCCCACCGTCGCGACGCCTTCATCCGCACCGTCCTCCCCGTCGACCGCGGATGATTCTGGCGGGGTGGGGGCCACCACACCGCGGCGGTACGCGAACGTCCGGATCGGGCGTTTTCGCAGGTGACGAACGGGACGGACCGCCCGGCGTCACCGGCCGACGGCGGCGACGAGCGCCCGCAGCGCCTCCTGCATCGACGCCAGGTCCGCGCCGCACTCCGCCGCCGGGCCCGGCGGGGCACCGACCGGGATGCACTGGTCCTGGGTGAACCGGTTCACCGCGCCGTCGACGGCGTCGGCGGCCTTCGTGAGCGTCTCCGGCGAGGCGACCCGTCCCGCCTCGGCGCGGGCGGCGGGCACCACGTTCTGCACCTCGCGGACGAACCGCGCGCAGTTCGGGTAGATCTGCTGGGCCGGCTGCGTGGCGCACTCGTCCAGGGAGATCGACGCGAGCTTGGTCCGCAGCGCCGGCAGGGTCGCGCTGGGGGCGCCGTCGCCGCCCGACCTCGCCCCGTGGGTGGTCGACTCGCCGCACCCCGCCAGCGCCGCGAGGGCCAGCACCAGACCGGCCACCGCGGCCGCCGGGCGGGCGGTTCGGAACGTGCTCACGCGGCCGAGACTAGGCGCCGCGGCAGCGGGCGGCTGCGGGTGGTGCGCGCCGACCGGGAGGGCCCGGCCGACCGGGGCGCGCGACCCGGCGTGCGGCGGTAGCGTCGAGGGGTGCCCGAGGGCGACACCGTCCACCTGGCCGGGAAGCGCCTGAACGGGGCGCTCACCGGACGGACCCTGCTGCGCGGGGAGATCCGACATCCGCGGCTCGCGGGGGTGGACCTGGCGGGGCTGGGGGTCGTCGGCGTCGCCTCCGTGGGCAAGCACCTGTTCACGCGGTTCGACGACGGGCGGAGCCTGCACAGCCACTTCCGCATGGACGGCGCGTGGCACCTCTACCGGCCCGGGATGCGGTGGCGCCGCCCCGGCCACGAGGCCCGCGCGGTCCTGGAGGTGCCGGAGCGGGTGGCCGTCGGGTTCGCGCTGCACGACCTGGAGCTGCTGCCGACCGCGGAGGAGTCGCGGCTGGTCGGGCACCTCGGCCCCGATCTGCTCGACCCGGAGTGGGGGCCGGGGCACGAGGCCGAGGCCCTGCGCCGGCTCACCGCCCGCGCCGACCACGAACTGGGCCTGGCGTTGCTGGAGCAGCGGGTCATGGCCGGGGTCGGCAACCTGTACAAGACCGAGATCTGCTTCCTGCGCGGCCTGTCCCCGTGGACGCTCGTGCGCGACACCCCGGACCTGCCCGGCGTGATCGCGCTGGCCCGCACGCTCCTGCTGGCCAACGCCGACCGGCCCGAGCAGACCACCACGGGTTCGCTGCTCCCCGCCGAGGCGCACTGGGTCTTCGAGCGTGGTGGCCGGCCCTGCCGCCGCTGCGGCACCCGCATCCGGATCGCCGAGCAGGGCGACGGCGTGTACGCCCGGGTCGCCTACTGGTGCCCGCGGTGCCAGCCCGGCCCCGCCCCGCGGCCGACCCGCACCCGGCGCCCGCTCCGACGCTGAGAACGGCCCCGAGAACGGCCCCGAGAACGGCGGACGCCGCCCCTCCCGCGCGGGAGGAGCGGCGCCGGAGCCTCCGGGACCGTCAGGCGGTGCCGGGCTGCTGCTGCCCCTGCGGGGTGCTCTGCGGGGCCGCCGGGATCTGCTGGGTCGGCTTCTCCTCCGCCCCGGAGATCGGGGTGCCGTGCATCGAGGCGCGGATCTGCTCGAGCCGGTTGGCTCCCGCCATGTCGACGGTCGCCTGCTGGACCTCGAGCATCCGGCCCTGGACCGAGTTCTGGGCCAGCTCGGCCGAGCCGATCGCGTTGGCGTAGCGGCGCTCGATCTTGTCCCGGACCTCCTCCAGCGACGGGGTGTTGCCCGGCGCGGAGAGCTCGGTCATCTGCCGCAGCGACGCCGCGGCCTGCTCCTGCATCTTCGCCTGCTCGAGCTGGCTGAGCAGCTTCGTGCGCTCGGCGATCTTCTGCTGCAGCATCATCGAGTTGCGCTCCACGGCCTGCTTGGCCTGCGCGGCGGCGCCGATCGACTGGTCGTGCAGCGTCTTGAGGTCCTCGACCGACTGCTCGGCCGTGACCAGCTGGGTGGCCGTGGCCTGCGCGGCCTGCTCGTACTGCTGGGCCTTCTGCTCGTCGCCCTGCGCCCGCGCCTGGTCGGCGAGGACCAGCGCCTGCCGCGCCGAGGCCTGCAGCTTCTCGATCTCCCCCAGCTGCCGGTTGAGCTTCATCTCCAGCTGGCGCTGGTTGCCGATGACGGCCGCCGCCTGCTGGGAGAGCGCCTGGTGCTGGCGCTGTGCGTCCTCGATGGCCTGCTGGATCTGCACCTTCGGGTCCGCGTACTCGTCGACCTTCGACGAGAACAGGGCCATCAGGTACTTCCAGGCCTTCGTGAAACCGTTGGCCATCTGCTCCGCCTACCTCCGAGTGCGAACCGGTACCGCGTCCACCGAGCGGATCGCGTGCTTCCCCCCGCGACCGCCGAGCGGTGCTCGTGCGCCCATCGTGGCATCGCCACGGCCTCGGGTGCCACCGCGTGCGGACGATATCGGGGATCGTCCGGAGGCCGCCCTCGGGGCGACCCGGGGCCCAGGCTACCGGGCGCGGAGGGGCCGCTGCGCCGAAGTCGGACGAACCGGACGGGCGCGGACGCAGCCCGTCCACAGCATGATCTCAGCGGCGTGGGAACCCGCCCGGAAGGGGCAGGTCGCGGGGTGGGTCGGACGGCGGTCGGACGGTTTCAGGCGGCGGAGGCGACGGGGGTGCCCGGGCGGCCGCCGAGCGGGGCGCCGGTGCGCACCGGGGCGAGCCGCAGGTCGGTGTGCCGCTGCCCGATCGGGACCAGCGTCTCGCCGCGCCCGACGAACTCCAGCTGCTCCTCCCGCGTCATCTCGCTGATCACCTCGGCGAGCAGGTCCGGGAGCGCGATGTCGAGGGCCTCGCAGATCGACGCGAGCAGCTCGCTCGACGGTTCCTTCCGGCCGCGCTCGACCTCCGAGAGGTAGCCGAGGCTGACCCGGGCGGCGCGGGAGACGTCCCGCAGGGTGCGCTTCCGCAGGGTGCGGGCACGCCGAAGACTGCCACCGATTGCCTCACGCAGCAGCAGAGCCATGCGCCCACCCTCCTCGTCGGACCCGAGCCACCCCGTCCGGGGACGGGGTGCCCCCACCGTACCGAGTCCGGGCCGTCCGCGTCGCCGCGGCGCGGCGGCCGAGGCGTCCGCCGAGGGCGAACACCCCCGGACGCCGGAGCGATCGCCCGGGGCGTCAGGCCCGGCGCAGCGCGGCCCGCGCGGCGGCCCGCAGCCGGATCGCGCGCAGCACGTAGTCCAGGCCGGTGACCACGGTGAGCACGATCGCGACGGCCATGAGCGTCCAGCGGACGATCTCCACCGCGCCCGTCACCGAGGGCAGCAGCAGCGGCAACGGCAGCACGTAGACCCCGATCGCGAACGTCTGGACCAGCGTCTTCAGCTTCCCGCCCTTGCTCGCCGGGATCACGCCGTGCCGGATCACCCAGAACCGCAGCAGGGTCACGCCGATCTCGCGGCCCATGATCACGACGGTGACCCACCAGGGCAGGATCGCGAGCACCGACAGCCCGACCAGGGCCGCGCCCATGAGCGCCTTGTCGGCGATGGGGTCCGCGATCTTGCCGAACGAGGTGACCAGCCCCCGCCTGCGCGCGATCTCCCCGTCGAACCGGTCCGTGATCGCCGCGACGGCGAACAGCAGGGCCGCGACGAGCCGCCAGCCCAGGTCGGTGCCGTCGAGGTGCAGCAGGGCGAGCAGGAAGAACGGGACGAGCAGCAACCGGACACCGGTGAGCACGTTGGCGAGGTTGAGCAGCGGGACCGCGTTCTCCGGCGGAGGGACGTGCTCCTCGGCCGGCACCGCACTCATCGCGCTCCCCCGCCGCCCGCGGCGCTCATCCCGCCGTTCCCACGGTCACGAGCCCGCCGGCCGCCGGGACCACGACCTCGCGGGCCTCGACGACGAGATCGGCGCCCTCGGCGTCGACCACCTCGGCCCGGACGAAGGAGCCGACCTCGAGCGGCTCCCCCGCGAGCTCGCCCGCGACGAACACGCACTCGCCGTCGACCTCCGGGGCCTGGTGCGCGGCGCGGCCGGTCGCGTCCTCGGTCTCCGACTCGGCGGTCTCCACGAGCACGACGACCTCGGTGCCGATCCGCTCCTCGGCCCGCTGCGCCATCAGCTCGTCGACCAGCGCGGAGATCCGCTCGACGCGTGCGGCGACCTCCTCCGGGTCGATCTTGCCGTCGTAGCCGGCCGCCTCGGTGCCCTCCTCGTCCGAGTAGCCGAACACGCCGACGGCGTCGAGCCGTGCGTCCGTGAGGAATGCCTCCAGCTCGGCCAGGTCCTCCTCGGTCTCGCCGGGGAACCCGACGATCACGTTGCTGCGGATGCCCGCCTCGGGCGCGACGGCGCGGATGCGCGCGCACAGGTCGAGGAAGTCGGTCCGGGAGCCGAAGCGCCGCATCCGGCGCAGCACCGGGTTCGACGCGTGCTGGAAGGACAGGTCGAAGTAGGGCGCGACCCCGTCCGTGGCCGCGACGACCTGCAGCAGGTCGGGGCGGGTCTCGGCGGGCTGCAGGTAGCTGACCCGCACCCGCTCGATGCCGGGGACCGCGGCGAGCCGCGGCAGCAGGTCCACGAGCGCGCGCGTGCCGCCGGGCAGGTCCTTGCCGTACGACGTCGAGTTCTCGCTGACCAGCACGAGCTCCCGTACCCCGTCCCGGGCGAGCCACGCCGCCTCGGCGAGGACCTCGTCGGGGTGCCGGGAGACGAACGAGCCGCGGAAGGACGGGATGGCGCAGAACGCGCAGCGCCGGTCGCACCCCGAGGCCAGCTTCAGGCTCGCGACGGGGCCGCTGCTGAGCCGGCGGCGGGCGATGTCCGGCACCCAGGCGTGGCCGGGGATCGCGACGTCGACGCTCGCCTCCGGACGCTGCACCGGCGAGATCGGGAGCAGGGTGCGCCGGTCGACGGGGACGTGCGGGGCCGGGGCGTGCCCGTCGAGCACGTCCCCGAGGCGCTCGGCCAGGTCCGGGTAGGCGTCGAAGCCGAGCACCGCGTCGGCCTCGGGGAGGCTCTCGGCCAGCTCCCTGCCGTACCGCTCGGCCATGCACCCGACCGCGACCACCTTGGCGCCGCGGCCCCTGGCCACGTCGGACGCCGACAGCAGCGTGTCGATCGAGTCCTTCTTGGCCTGCTCGACGAAGCCGCACGTGTTCACGACGATCACGTCCGCCTCGTCGGCCTCGCCCAGCTCCCAGCCGCTCCCGGCCAGCCGGCCGGCGAGCTCCTCGGAGTCGACCTCGTTGCGGGCGCAGCCCAGGGTCAGCAGGGCGGCCCGGCGGGGCGCGGCGTCACGGGAGCTCACGAGTCACAGGGTAGACGGCAGCCCGCGTGATCTACGCTCCACCGCCATGGCAGCGGTGGCCGTCCGGCGGGCGCGCACCGCCGACGTGGCGACGATCAAGTCCCTGGTGGACAACTACGCGGGCAAGGTGCTGCTCGCGAAGGAGATCGTGACGCTCTACGAGTCGGTGCAGGAGTTCCTGGTCGCGGAGATCGACGGCGAGGTCGTCGGGTGCGGCGCGTTGCACGTGCTGTGGGAGGACCTCGGCGAGATCCGCACGGTCGCGGTGCACCCCAAGGTGCTCGGCCGCGGGGCGGGGCACGCGATCGTGTCCGCGCTGATCGACGGGGCCCGTGAGCTGGGGCTCAGGCGGCTGTTCGTGCTCACCTTCGAGCGACACTTCTTCGCCCGGCACGGGTTCGCCGAGATCGACGGCACGCCCGTGTCCCAGGAGGTGTTCAACGCGATGCTGCGCTCCTACGACGCCGGCGTGGCGGAGTTCCTCGACCTCGCCCACGTCAAGCCCAACACCCTCGGCAACGTCCGCATGATGCTGATGCTCTAGCCGGGTGGCGCCCTCGCGAGGACCGCCCTGGGCTCCCGGGAGTCGCCGAACCGGCGGCCTTGATCGCGGGTGCGGGGCGTCGACCTGCGTCGATACCCTCGGGGTGTGACCGATCCGACGCGCCCCGCCGGCGGCTCGGAGCTGGTGTGGGCGCGGCCGGCTCCGGCGCTGCGCCCGCTCGTGGACCTCTACTGCGGCTACCGCACACCGGCGTCCGCGCCCGGGGTGCACATGGGCGTGCCGAGCGGGCACCTGACCTTCCTGCTGTGCCTCGACGGCGTCGTCGACGTCCTGCGCACGCCCGATCCCGCACGCTCGCCCGGCTCCCACCGCGGCATGGTCGGCGGGCTGCACGACCGGCCGGCCGTGATCGGGACGGGCCCGGCGCAGACGGGCCTGCAGCTGCGGCTGACCTGGCTCGGCGCGCGCACCCTGCTCGGCACCCCGGCGAGCGCCCTGGCCGGCGACGTCGTCGGGCTCGGCGAGCTCCTCGGCCGGCGCGCCGAGATCCTCGTCGAGCGCCTCGCCGAGGCCCCGACCTGGGCGAGCCGGTTCGCGCTGCTCGACGCCGCGCTCACCCGCCTGGCCGCCGACGCCCGCCGTCCCGACCCGCACCCCGAGGTGGCCCGGGCCTGGGCCCGGCTGACGGAGACCGGCGGCACCCTGCGGATCGAGGAGCTCGCCCGCGAGATCGGCTGGAGCCGCCGCCACCTCGCCCTGCGGTTCCGCGACGAGGTCGGGCTGGCCCCGAAGACGGCCGCCCGGGTCATCCGGTTCGAGCGGGCCTGCGACCTGCTGCGACGCCCCGCCCGCCCGGCCCTCGCCGACGCGGCCGCCGTCTGCGGCTACGCCGACCAGGCCCACCTCGCCCGGGACTTCCGCGAGCTCGCCGGGCTCACCGCGACCGCGTGGCTGGCCGAACGCCCCGACGGCTGATCCGGCCCCGCCCGGCGAGCCAGCCCGTCGAGTGCCGCACTCCGCCGCCCGCGGCGCGCAGGTGGCCTGCTACGAAGGCCGCGTGTTCCGGATCGCCTTCCACGCCCCCGAGATCCCGCCCAACACCGGGAGCGCGATCCGCCTCGCGGCCAACACCGGCGCCGAGCTGCACCTGGTGGAGCCGCTGGGCTTCGCCCTCGACGAGCGCAACGTCCGCCGGGCCGGCCTCGACTACCACGAGCTCGCCGAGCTCCGGGTGCACCGCACGATCGACGAGCTGTGGACCGAGGTCGCACCGGCCCGCGTCTACGCGTTCACGACGACCGCGGAGCGCGACTACACCGACGTCGCCTACGAGCCCGGCGACGTCCTGCTCTTCGGCTCGGAGTCGACCGGGCTCCCGCCGGAGGTCGCCCACGCGCCGCAGGTCAGCGCGCGGGTCCGGCTCCCGATGGTCCCCGGCTCCCGCTCGCTGAACCTCGCCAACGCCGCGGCCGTCGCGGTCTACGAGGCCTGGCGCCAGCACGCGTTCACCGGCGCCGCGGGTGCTACTGCTGCAGCACCGCCTGCACGTCGAGGTTGATCTCGATCGTCGAGCCGACGACGGGCACGCCGCGGTTGACCATCTGCTGCCAGTTGAGCGTGAAGTGCTCGCGGTGCAGCTCGGCGGTGGCGACGGCACCGGCGCGCCGGCCGTTCCACTCCTCCATGCCGAGGAACGTGACGTCGAGCTGGACGTCGCTGGTCAGGCCGTGCAGCGTCAGGTCCCCGTCGACGAGCCAGCGGTTGCCGGGGCCGCGGCGGAAGCGGGTGCTGGAGAAGCGCAGCTGGGGAAAGCGCTCGACGTCGAGGAAGTCCGGGGAGCGCAGGTGCGTGTCCCGGGCCTCGACGTTGGTGTCGACGCTGACGGCGTCGATCATCACGTCGATGGCGGAGTCCTCGAAGGGCTCGGCGATGCGGATCTGCCCGCGGAAGCGGTTGAACCGGCCGTAGACGCGCGACATGCCGATGTGCCGTGCGACGAACCGGATCGACGAGTGGTCCGTGTCGATGTCGTAGACGCCGGGCGGCGGCGGGGTGAGCGACTGGTCCGGCGCGAGCGTCAACGCCCCGACCTCCGCGTGCTTGCCCCACTCGACCTCGACCGTCGTGCCGTTGCCCCGGTAGCCGCCGGCCTCGGCGCGGACCCGGTACTCCCCCGGGACCAGCGCGGCCGTGAAGTAGCCGAAGGGGTCGGTGTCGGCGTTGACGATGGGGGTGCTGGCGCGGTCGAGGACCGAGACCTGCGCACCGGCCAGCGGACGCCCCTCGCCGTCCTGGACCTGCCCGCTCAGCAGGCCGCCCGTGAGCGGGATCGGCACGAGCGCGTTGCGACCGGTGTCCGACCGGCGCGCACCCTTCCCACGCTTGCTCCAGAACACTCCATGACCTTCCGACGTGTGAGACGGCCCGGGCACGGGCCGCCGAACACTCTGGCAGAAAAGGTCACGAACCGGTGACGCCGATGGCCCTCTTGTGAAAGCCCCCACACGGTCGCACGCCGAGCGGCTGCCCACCGGAGCCGAACGAGCACGACCGGGTCACGTCCGCGCTGGTAGAAGGTTCAAGCACCAGTCTCAGTCGTCCTCGGCGGGCGCGTCCCCGCCCCCGCCGCGCAGCAGCCAGAGGACGTTCTCCAGCTCGTCCGGCTTGATCAGCACCTCGCGCGCCTTCGACCCCTCCGACGGCCCGACGATCCCGCGGGTCTCGAGCAGGTCCATCAGCCGGCCCGCCTTCGCGAACCCGACGCGCAGCTTGCGCTGGAGCATCGACGTCGACCCGAACTGCGAGGTCACGATCAGCTCGGCGGCCTGGACCAGGAGCTCGAGGTCGTCCCCGATGTCCGGGTCGATCTCCCTGGCCTCGCCCTGCTTCGCCGCGGTGACGCCCTCGGTGTAGGTCGGCTCGGCCTGCTCCTTGGTGAACGCGACGACCTCGGCGATCTCCTCGTCCGAGATGTAGGCGCCCTGCATGCGGATCGGCTTGCTCGCACCCATGGGCAGGTAGAGCCCGTCGCCCATGCCGATCAGCTTCTCGGCGCCGGGCTGGTCGAGGATGACCCGCGAGTCCGTGAGCGACGACGTGGCGAACGCCAGCCGGGAGGGCACGTTCGTCTTGATCAGGCCGGTGACCACGTCGACCGACGGCCGCTGGGTCGCCAGGACCAGGTGGATGCCGGCCGCGCGCGCCTTCTGCGTGATCCGGACGATCGCGTCCTCGACGTCCCGCGGGGCCGTCATCATGAGGTCCGCCAGCTCGTCGACGATGCACAGGATGTACGGGTACGGCCGGTACTCCCGCTCGCTGCCCGGCGGCGCGGTGATCTCGCCGGAGCGGACCTTGCGGTTGAAGTCGTCGATGTGCCGGACCCGGTTGGCCTGCATGTCCTGGTAGCGCTGCTCCATCTCCTCCACCAGCCAGGCCAGCGCGGACGCCGCCTTCTTCGGCTGGGTGATGATGGGCGTGATCAGGTGCGGGACGCCCTCGTACGGCGTGAGCTCGACCATCTTCGGGTCGACGAGGATCAGGCGCACCTCCTCGGGGGTGGCCCGGGAGAGCAGCGAGACCAGCATCGAGTTGACGAAGCTGGACTTGCCGGAACCGGTGGAGCCCGCGACCAGCAGGTGCGGCATCTTGGCCAGGTTCGCGCAGAGGAAGTGGCCCTCGATGTCCTTGCCCAGGCCGATGACCATCGGGTGCTGCTCGTTGCGCGCCGTGCCCGAACGCAGCACGTCGCCGAGCCGCACCATCTCGCGGTCGGAGTTGGGCACCTCGATGCCGACCGCGGACTTGCCCGGGATCGGCGCGAGGATGCGGACGTTGTCCGTGGCCACCGCGTAGGCGATGTTCTTCGACAGCTGGGTGATCTTCTCGACCTTCACGGCCTGGCCCAGCTCGATCTCGTAGCGGGTGACCGTCGGGCCCCGGGTGAAGCCCGTGACCTGCGCGTCGACGTTGAACTGGTCGAGCACGCCGCTGATCGACTCGATCATCGCGTCGTTGGCCGCGGAGCGCGTCTTCGGCGCCGGGCCGGTCTCCAGGATGTCCGCCGGCGGCAGCCGGTACTCGCCCTCGCCGACCGGCTCGCGGATGGCCATCGACAGCTGCTCGCCCTCGGCCGGGGCGGGCTCCGCGGGCGGCGTCGCCTTGATCGTCGAGGGGTCCGGCCGATTCGCCGCCCGGGGCCTGGGCGCGACCGGGACGTACTCCTCCTCCGGCTCGGCCGGCGGCTCCGGGGGCGGGTCGGCCGCGGTGTCGTCCTCGAAGGCCTCGGCGCTCGACGCCTGCCGGCGCCGGGCCGGGCGGCGCCGCGCCGGCGGGGCCTCGGCCGCGGGTTCCTCCGCGGCGACCGGCTCCTCGTCCTCCTCGCCCTCGGCGTGGATCTCCGGCTTGCCGAGCAGCCGGCGGACGCGGTCGGGCACCTCGCGGACCGGCGTGGCCGTGAGCACGAGGAACGCGTAGAAGCTGACGAGCAGCAGGATCGGCACCGCGACCCATGCGGTGAGCCCGCTGGCCAGCGGGGTGGCCGCGACGTAACCGATCGCGCCCCCGCCGGCGGCCCACTGCGCCGGCTCGTCCGGCGAGCCGGAGAACAGGTGCACCAGCCCGAGGATGCCGAGCGCGAGCAGCAACGTGCCGACCGCGATCCGCGGCCGCGCCTCCGGGTGCGCGGGCGTGGTCATGAGCACGACGCCGACGGCCAGCAGGATCACCGGCAGCAGCACGCCCGCGATCCCGAACACCGCCCCGACGCCGGCCGAGAAGCCGCGGCCCACCGGACCGCCCGCCTCCCACCAGATCCCGGCGGCGGAGATCACCGCGAGGACCACGAACAGCACGCCGAGGCCGTCCCGCCGGTGCGCCGGGTCGATCTCCCGGGTACGGCCCGCCGCGCGCCCGGCGGACCTCGTCATCCGCACGACGCCGCGGCCGACCGCGTCGATCCCCTTGTCGATCAGGTCCGGCTGACGCCGGGCGGGCGCGCGCTTCGCCGACGTGCGGGAACGCGACGACGCGCCGCGCGCCCGGGAGGAGGACGACCGCGAGCGCGACGCGGACGACGAGGACGACCGCGAGCCCCGACCCGATCCGGCCGCGGCCCGCAGGCCGCCCCCGTCCGCGGCCCGCCCGGCCGTCCCTCGTCCTGCCATGTCGCCCACGGTAGCCGCGGAGGCCGACGAATCCGGTGACCGACGCACCCCGTCGACCCCACCCGGGCGCGGATCACGGCGTCCGGCGCGGATCACGGCACTCGGACCGAACCCGCGGCGACCGCCCGGCTAGACGGCGATCACCGTCGGGACGATCATGGGCCGGCGGCGGTAGGTCTCCCCCACCCACTTCCCGACCACCCGGCGCACGGCCTGGGCGACCCGGTGGGTGTCGGTGATGCCGTCGTTCTCGGTGCGGGACAGCTCGTCCTCGACCATCGGGAGGACGGCGTCGAGCGCCTTCGGGTCGTCGGAGAACCCGCGGCCCGAGAGCGTCGGGCGCGACACCGCGCGGCCGGTGTTGGCGTCGATCGCCACGGTGATCGAGATGAAGCCGCCCTCGCCGAGCACCAGCCGGTCCGAGAGCACGCCCTCGCCGACGTCGCCGACCAGGTTGCCGTCGACGTACACGCGCCCGACCTCGACCCGCCCGGTGATCGCGGCCTTGCCGTCCACGAGGTCGACGACCACGCCGTCCTCGGCGATCACGACGCTCTCCTCCGGCACGCCGGTGGCCACCGCGAGCGCCTTGTTGGCCCGCAGGTGCCGCCACTCCCCGTGCGCCGGCAGGACGTTCGACGGCCGCACCGCGTTGTAGAGGAAGAGCAGCTCCCCGGCCGGCGAGTGGCCGGACACGTGCACCTTCGCGTTGCCCTGGTGCACGACCTTGGCGCCGAGCCGGGTCAGCCCGTTGATCACCGCGAAGACGGCGGTCTCGTTCCCCGGGATCAGCGAGCTGGCGAGGATCACGGTGTCGTCCGGGCGGATCACGACGCTGCGGTGGTCGCCGCGCGCCATCCGGGACAGCGCCGAGAGCGGCTCGCCCTGCGACCCGGTGGAGATCAGGACCAGCTGCTCGTCCGGCAGCCGCATGGCCTCGTCGAGGTCGACGAGCAGGCCCTCCGGGACGGTGAGCAGGTCCAGCTCGCCCGCCAGGCCCATGTTGCGCACCATCGACCGGCCGGCGAAGCAGACCTTGCGGCCGTGCTCGACGGCGGCGTCGAGGACCTGCTGCACGCGGTGCACGTGGCTGGCGAAGCAGGCGACGATGATCCGCGACGGGGCCTTGGCGAACACGTCGGAGATCACCGGGCCGATCTCGCGCTCGGGCGTGACGAAGCCGGGGACGTCGGCGTTGGTCGAGTCGACCACGAACAGGTCGACGCCCTCGTCGCCCAGCCGCGAGAAGCCGGCGAGGTCGGTCAGCCGGTCGTCGAGCGGGAGCTGGTCGAGCTTGATGTCGCCGGTGTGCAGGACCAGGCCCGCCGGCGTGCGGATGGCGACGGCGAGCGCGTCCGGGATGGAGTGGTTGACCGCGAAGTACTCGCAGTCCCAGGGCCCGTGGTGCAGCCGGTCGCCCTCCTTCACCTCCAGCAGGTGCGGGGTGAGGTGGTGCTCCTTGCACTTGGCCGCGACCAGCGCGAGCGTGAACCGCGATCCGACGACCAGCAGGTCCGGCTTCTGCCGCAGCAGGAACGGCACGGCGCCGATGTGGTCCTCGTGGCCGTGCGTGAGCACCAGGACGTCGATGTCGTCGAGCCTGTGCTCGATCGCCCGGAAGTCCGGGAGGATCAGGTCGACGCCCGGGGAGTCCTCGGCAGGGAACAGCACGCCGCAGTCGACGACCATGAGCCGGTCCTCGTACTCGAAGACCGTCATGTTGCGGCCGATCTCGCCGATGCCGCCGAGGGCGTAGACCCGCAGGCCCCCCTCGGGCAGGGCGGGCGGCGGACCCGCGGGCAGCTCGGCCGGGTTCGAGGCCNCGCCCGCTCGGGACCGCGCTCCCGGCGTCCCGAGCGGCGGCGACGGTCGTGGCGGGAGGAGGGACGACTCACGTTGCTCTGTGCCTCTTCTTGCTGAGCGGAGCTCGCGGGGCGAACTCCGGCGCGGGTTCGGAGGGGCCGGGTCAGCGGTAGGCGACCTCGGCCCCCAGATCGGTGTCCGTGCGGGTGCCCAACGCCCCGTGTCCGGGATGGGCCGGCCGGGCGTGCGGCACGCGGTCGGGGTCGAGCGCGACGCCGCCGGCCATCAGGTCCGCCGCGATCAGCGCGACCTGCTCCTCGGTGGCGGGCGGCAGGGGCAGCCGGGGCTCGCCGACGTCGATCCCCCGCAGCCGCAGCGCCACCTTGGAGAACACCGCGCCGCCCACCCGGCCCATGCCGCGCAGCAGCGGGATCATGGCGTAGTGCAGGTTGCGGGCGCGGTCGTGCTCGCCGGCCTCGAAGGCGTCGAGCATGACGCGCAGCCGGTCCGCCACGACGTGCCCGATCACCGAGACGAACCCGACGGCGCCGACGGACAGCCAGGGCAGGTTCACCGGGTCGTCGCCCGAGTAGTAGGCGAGCGTGGTGGTGGCGAGCACCTCGGTGCCGACGCGCAGGTCGTTGCGCGCGTCCTTGACCGCGACGATGCGCGGGTGCTGGGCGAGCCGCTGCAGCGTGTCCAGCTCGATCGGGACGACCGAGCGCGGCGGGATGTCGTAGAGCATCACCGGCAGCTCGGTCGCGTCGGCGACCGCGGTGAAGTGCAGGACGAGCCCGTGCTGCGGGGGCCGCGAGTAGTACGGCGTGACGACGAGCAGCCCGTGCGCGCCGGCCTTCTCCGCCTCGCGGGCGAGGTGGATGCTGTGCGCGGTGTCGTAGGTGCCGGCGCCGGCCACGACGGTCGCGCGGTCACCCACCGCGCTCACCACGGCCCGGACCAGCTCGGACTTCTCGGTGTCGGTGGTCGTCGGCCCCTCGCCGGTGGTGCCGTTGACGACCAGCCCGTCGTTGCCCAGGTCGACCAGGTGGGTGGCCAGCTCCTCCGCCTTGGCCAGGTCCAGCGCCCCGTCGGCGGCGAACGGCGTGACCATCGCGGTCAGCACCCGGCCGAACGGGCGGCCGGGGGGCAGGGCCTGCGCGGAGGAGGGGCTCATGAGGGTGACCGTACCGCCCTACAGCCCGCGCCCCGCGCTCTCGTAGCCCTCGACGTCCGTGACGATGCCCTCCACCTCCACCCGCGCGGCATCGCGGCCGAAGAGGTGCAGGACGATCTCGCCCGGGTCGCCCAGCAGGGTGACCAGGCCGGGGCCGGTCTTCACGACGTGCGCCGCGCCCTCGGGCCGGCGGAGCACCACGCCGACGGGGCTGCGGCGCAGCAGGAGCCGGCCCATGCGCGTGGCGAGCGCCCAGAGCTGCTCGTCGCGCCCGGGATCCGACGGGCGCGGCGCCCAGCCGGGCTCGCCGCGGCGGGCGTCCTCGTGGTGCACGAAGAACTCGGCGCCGTTGGCGACCTCGTCGACCTTGCCGATCCGGTACGGCGACCACGCCGGTGCGCCCTCGCGCAGCTCGCCGACCATCGACTCCCACGGGGTGTCGGCGTAGCCCGCCATGCCCTTCGCGGTGAGCGGCTGCAGCGCCGGCACGACGATCCCGGGCGCCGCCCACGGCTGCCGCTCCCGGACGAGCAGGTGCGCGAGCAGGTCCCGCGTGGTCCAGCCCTCGCAGAGTGTCGGGCGGTCGGGGCCGAGCTTCTCCAGGGTGTCGGACAGGGCGGCGCGCTCGTCGGTCGCAAGGCTCACGCGCGCCACGCTAGTGCCGGGGATCGTCGTGCGCCCGGCAGACGGACGGGCGGCGCCCCCGCCCCCTCCGCCAGCCCTCCGTGCCGAGGGTCGGGCGGCGCTCCGCCAGCCCACGGTGCCGAGGGTCGGGCGGCGCTCCGCCAGCCCACGGTGCCGAGGGTCGGGCGGCGCTCCGCTAGCCCTCGGTGCCGAGGGTCGGGCGGCGCTCCGCTAGCCCTCCGTGACGAACGGGCTGCTGGCGATCTCCGTGCCGTCGTCCAGCTTCTGGATGTCGAAGTCGTTGAAGACGTTCGGGACCTCGGCCTGCAGCTGCCGCAGGCACTCGATGGCCAGGGCGCGGATCTCCACGTCGGCGTGCTCGGTGGCGCGCATGCCGATGAAGTGCCGCCAGGCCCGGTAGTTGCCCGTGACGACGATCCGGGTCTCGGTGGCGTTGGGCAGGATCGCCCGCGCGGCCTGCCGGGCCTGCTTGCGGCGCAGCGTGGCGTTCGGGACGTCCGCGAACCGCTTCTCCAGGCCCTCGAGGAGCTCCTCGTACGCCTTCACCGACGCCTCGGCCGCCGCGAGGAACTTCTCGTGGAGCTCGGGATCGTCCGCGATGACCTCGGGCTCGACCATCGCGGCGTCCCGCTCCGGCACGTACCGCTGGGAGAGCTGCGAGTACGAGAAGTGCCGGTGCCGGATCAGCTCGTGCGTGAGGCTGCGCGAGATCCCGGTCAGGTAGAAGCTGACCGTGCCGTGCTCGAGCACGGACAGGTGCCCGACCTCGAGGATGTGCCGCAGGTAGCCCGCGTTCGTGGCGGTCCGCGGGTTGGGCTTGCTCCAGGACTGGTAGCACGCCCGACCGGCGAACTCGGCGAGCGCCTGCCCGCCGTCCGCGTCCGTCTCCCACGGCACGTCGGCCGGCGGGAGGAACTCGGTCTTGGCGACGAGCTGGACCTTCGGCGGGACGGTCTGCGGCATGGTCGGCAGCGTAACCGGCGGGACCGACGGAACCGGCCCGGCGTCCGCGTGACATCACGGTGCTGCTTGCATGACGTCATTAGTGACGCCATAGTGGCGTCATGGACATCGGCCAGTACGTCGCACAGCTGCGGGAGGACCTCGCGTCCGCCGCCGCCGCGGGCGACGAGCAGACCCAGCGCACGGCCGCGCTCCTCGGCGCGGCGATCGAACCCGCGGCCCGGCTGGCCGTCATGAACGCCCTCTCCGACCTGGCCGCCGAGGTGACCGAGGCGCTCGGCGACCGCACCGTGGAGGTGCGCCTCGACGGGCGCGACGTCCGCGTGGCCGTCTCCGGCCCCGCCGAGGAGCACGCGCAGGAACCGCCGCGCTTCACCCCGCCCGGCCCGGGCGACGCCGGCGACATCAGCCGGATCACGCTGCGGCTGGTCGAGCAGATCAAGGCGCAGGCCGAGCAGGCCGCGGCGCAGCAGGGCGTCTCGCTGAACTCCTGGGTCTCCCAGGCGGTCCAGGGCGCCCTCGCCGGCAAGCAGCGGCGGTGGGAGCAGCGCGGCCGGGGCTGGCCGCGGCCGGACGGACCGGGCGGCCGCGACGACGGCCGCGACGACGACCGCGACGACGACGGCGGCGACGGTCGCCTCCGCGGATGGGTGCAGGGGTGAGCGCGATGACCGAACCGGACGAGGACCTGGTCCGCCAGCAGGCCTGGGACTGCACGGAGCCCGCCGAGCTCGAGGTCACGATCGACGTCGGGCGGGTGCGGATCGAGCTGAACGACGAGGCCACCAAGGTCCGCGTCGAGGTGCGCCACGAGCCCGGCGCCGAGAGCCCCTGGGAGCAGGGCATCACCGGCATCCTCAACTGGCTGGGCACCGCGACCGGCGAGATGGGCGACCCCGGTGCCGCCGCGGTGCGCGCCGCCGAGATCCACTGGACCGAGGCCGGGCGGCGGCTGGTGGTGCGCTCCACCGAGGAGCTGCCGCTGCGCGTGGTGCCGCTCGCGGTCACCGTCTGGGCGCCCGCGCGCTCCCGGCTGGCCGTGCGCACCGGCGCCGGCGACGTCACGGTGACCGGCCGCTCCGGCTGGTCGGCCGTGCGCACCGGCTCCGGGAACGCCCGGCTCGACGAGGTCACCGGCGCCCTCGAGGTCGGCACCGGGTCCGGCCGGGTGGAACTCGGCATCGTCGGCGCCGAGGCCAAGCTCCGCACCGGCTCGGGCGGGATCTCGGCCGCCGCCCTGTCCGGTCCGACGACGGTGAAGGCGGGCTCCGGCGACGTCTCGCTCGGCGAGGTGCACGCCGACCTCACGCTCAAGACCGGCTCCGGCGACGTCGACGTGGCCGACGCCTTCGCCGGCCGCTTCGAGCTCACCACCGGCTCGGGGTCGATCCGGGTCGGGGTGCACTCCGGTGTCGCCGCCGAGCTCGACCTCACCTCGGGCTCGGGGCGCGCGCGCAGCGACCTCGACGTCGGCCGGGTCGCCCGGGCCGAGGCCCCGCCGCTGCGGATCGCGGGCCGCACCGGGAGCGGGGACATCCACATCACCCGCGCGGCGACCGCTGCGGTCTGAGGGGGTCTGAGGGGTCCACGGTGAGGCCGGGGCACCCCCGGCCTCACCCCACCGCGCCCCCCAGCGCCCCGGCCAGGTCACCCCGCTCGCCCACGACCACTCCCTCGAGCCCCAGCCACTCCGCCATGTGCCGCAGCTCGGCGGCCAGCTCGGCCGCCACCCGCGGCACCTCGGCGCCCGCCTCGGCGAACGCGCCCTGCACCCGCAGCACCCCGGCCGCCCGGTCCGCCTTGAGGTCCACGCGGGCGACCAGCTCGCCGTCGAGCAGGAACGGGAAGACGTAGTAGCCGTACTCGCGCTTCGGTTCAGGGACGTAGATCTCGATGCGGTAGCGGAAGCCGAAGATCCGCTCGGTGCGCTCGCGCTCCCAGATCAGCGGGTCGAACGGGGCCAGCAGCGCCCGCCCCTCGACCCGCCGCGGCACGCCCGTGCCCGGCGCCCGGTACGCCGGCGCCCGCCAGCCGCGCACCGCGACCGGCTCGAGCTCGCCGGCCTCGACCAGCTCCTGCACCGCACGCCGGCTCTCGGCGGGCCCGAGGCGGTAGTAGTCCCGCAGGTCCGGCTCGGTCGCGACGCCCAGCGCCCGGGCCGCCCGCCGCACCAGCCCGCGCGCCGCCTCGCCGTGGTCCATCGGGTGCGCGGCGAGCACCGCGGGCGGCAGCACCCGCTCGGTGAGGTCGTAGAGGCGCTGGAAGTTGACCCGGGTGCCGGTGGTGAGCGCGCCGAGGCCGAACAGGTACTCGCAGATGCGCTTCACGTCCGACCGCTCCCACCACGACACCCCGGGCGGGCGCGGCGTGCCCGCGGCGCCGCCGAGGGCCGTCTCCAGGGTGCCCGCGCCGACCGGGCCGAGCTCCTTGACCGCGGCCAGCACGTCGTCCACCAGGGCGGGCTCGCGGTCGGCCAGCTGCGCGTAGTGCCGCCACCAGCCCGGCCGCTTCGCCCCGGACAGCAGCAGCGGCCAGTCCTCCACCGGCAGCAGGCTCGCCTCGTGCGCCCAGTACTCGACCAGCAGCCGCGGCCGGCGCGCGGTGTGGTGCCAGGCCGACCGGTCGAGCAGGTCGCGCGCGTAGGCGCCGAGCCGGCTGAAGACCGGCATGTAGTGCGCCCGCACGGCGACGTTCACCGAGTCGAGCTGCAGCAGCTGTACCCGGCCGAGGACCCGCTGCAGGTGCCGGCGGGTGACCGGGCCCGCCGGCCGCGGCTCCGCGAAGCCCTGCGCCGCCAGCGCGGTCCGGCGCGCGACGTCGGCCGAGATCGTCCTCACGGGAGGCATGCTGCCAGGACGCACCGACACTTTCCGAGACGAGCGGGAAGCGGAGGCCTCAGCGGGCGGGCGGCGGGTCGGGCAGCGGTTCGGCCGCGCGCTCGTCCGGCGCCCCGGCCGGCCGCCGCTCCGCCCGCACCACCAGCACGACCGCGACGAGCACGATCATCCCGCCCAGGCCCTGCAGCGCCGTGAACCGCTCGTCGACCAGGAGGACGCCCAGCAGGACCGCGATGACCGGGTTGACGTAGGCGTAGGTGGCGACCGTGGACACCGGCAGCCCGCGCAGCGCGATCGCGTACGCGCTGAAGCCGCCCAGGGTGGCGAGCGCGGCGGCCGCCCAGACCCACCAGGTCCCCGCCGGGAGCGCGCCGGGGTGGACCCGCCCGCCCGCCGCGGACCCGACCGCCACCATGATCGCCCCACCGGTGACCATCTGCACCGTCGCCAGCGCGAACGGGTTCGCCGGCACGGGCAGCCTCGTCGTCGCGTAGGTCCCCGAGGCCCACCCCAGTCCCGCCAGGACCACCAGCCAGGGCCCCCACCACGCGCTCCCGGCGGTGCCGCCCGAGCCGGGGCCGGCGAGGACCAGCACACCCAGCCCGACGAGGCCGACCAGCACGCCGACCAGGGTGGCCGGGCCGGGCCGGTCACCGAAGATCGTCCGCAGCACCGCGATGTAGAGCGGCACGACGGCCAGCAGCAGCGCCGCGAGCCCGGACGGGATCTGGGTCTGCGCCACGGCGACCAGGCCGTTGCCCCAGGCGGGCAGCAGGAGCCCGGAGAGCATCGTGGTGAGCAGCTGCGGCCGGGTCATCCCCAGGCCGCGCGGGCCGCGGACCACCAGGACCAGCAGCCCCAGCGCGGCCCCGGCGGTCAGGAACCGGAAGCCGCCGGCCAGCAGCGGCGTCACGTGCGTGATCAGCAGCCGGTTCAGCAGGTAGATCGAGCCCCAGAGCAGGTAGACGAGCGAGAGCGCCACCCAGGCCGTCCGGGCGCCGGACGGACGATCGTTCACGTCCTCGCACGCTGCCACGTCCGGCGGCGCCGGGCCAACCCCGCGGCCGGTGTCCGCCGTCACCCCGGCGCGCGGTACGAATAGCGGCATGGCCCTCGCCTCGGTCCGCCCCGCGGTCGACGCCGACGTCGACGAGATCGTCCGCATCCAGGCGGGAACCTGGCGGCTGGCCTACGCCGGGATCGTCCCGGAGGCCGCGCTGGACCGGCTGACCGGCGACGACGCCCGGCGCGCCTGGCGGGACGCGGTCGCCGCCGGCGAGCCCTTCCACGTCTTCGTGGCGCTCGAGGGCGACCGGACCGTCGGGTTCTGCGCCGCCGCGCACTACGCCGGGCAGGACGGGCTGGCGATCGCGGAGATCAGCGCCCTGCTCGTCGAGCCGCGCTGGGGCCGGCGCGGGCACGGCGGGCGGCTGCTCGCCGTGGCCGGCGCCGCCCTGCGCCGGGCCGGGTCGGAGCAGGGCCGGGCCTGGGTGCCCGAGGCCGACACCGCCTCGCGGGCCTTCTACACCCGGGCCGGCTGGGCCGCCGACGGCGCGGTGCGGACCCTCGACACCGGCGACGGCACCGTGCGCGAGGTCCGGCACAGCGGCCCGTTGGACCTCGAGCTGACCTGACTCACAGGCCGAGCAGGGGCTCCAGGCCGAAGGTCAGGCCGGGCCGGCCGGGCACCGCGCGGATCGCCATGAGCACGCCCGGCATGAACGACGCCCGGTTCATCGAGTCGTGCCGGATCGTCAGGACCTCGCCCGCGCCGCCGAGGATGACCTCCTGGTGGGCGACCATCCCGGGCATCCGGACGGCGTGCACGTGGATCCCGTCCACCTCGGCGCCGCGGGCGCCGAGCGGGTCGCTGGCGGTGGCGTCGGGCACCGCGCCGAGCCCGGCGGCGGCGCGCGCCTCGCCGATCAGCGCCGCCGTGCGGGCGGCGGTGCCGGAGGGCGCGTCGACCTTCTTCTCGTGGTGCAGCTCCACGATCTCGGCCGACTCGAAGAACCGCGCGGCCTGCGCGGCGAAGTGCATGGCCAGCACGGCGCCGACGCCGAAGTTCGGGGCGATCAGCACGCCCTGGCCCGGCTTGTCGGCGAGCCAGCCGCGGACCGTGTCCAGCCGCCCGGCGTCGAAGCCCGACACCCCGACCACGGCGTGCTGCCCCCGGTCGAGGACGTGCTGGAGGTTCTCCATGACGACGTCGGGCCGGGTCAGGTCGACCACGACCTCGGCGTCGTCGGCGGCGGAGATCGGGTCGGCCGAGCCGACCTCCGCCACGAGCTCCATGTCCTCGGCGGCGCGCACCGCCGCGCACGCCTCGGAGCCCATGCGCCCCTTCGCCCCCAGCACCGCCACCCGGATCGCACTCACGGAACCGAGCCTAGGCGGCGCTCCTCGTCACGCCAGGACGAGCCCGGCGATCCACGCGCCGGTCATGAGCAGGCCCGCCGCGAGCTCGATGAGGATGCTCCAGCCGACGGCCGAGAGCGCATGCCGCGTCGACGGCCAGGCCCGCGCGGAGCTGCGGAGGCGGGCCAGCTCGGCGAGGTAGACGCCGAGCACGAACCCGAGGAACAGCCCGACGACCGGGACGACGAAGAAGCCCACGATCCCCAGCACGCCGCCGGCGAGCAGGCTGCGACCGGGGACGCCGGCGTCGCGCAGCCGCTTCCCGGGCACGAGGACCTTCGCCAGCGAGCCGAGCACCAGCAGCCCGCCGGCGATCCCGAGGACCCACCAGCCGAGGGCGTCGCCGCGCGGGACGGCCCAGACGGCCACGCCGACCAGGATCACGATCAGCCCCGGCAGCACCTGGACGACGACCCCCACCAGGCCGACCAGGATCAGCAGCCCCGCGACCAGCGCCGTCACCACGCGATCAGGCTAGCGGGCCGTCAGCCGAGGTCGTGGAGGGCGGCGGGGAGGTCCTCGACGGAGTCGTAGGGGCCGACGACGGCGGCGGTGAGGTCCTGCGCGAGCAGCCCGGCGGCGAGGTCGGCGACCTGGGCCGGGGTGACGGCGTCGATCCGGGCGAGGCTCTCGGAGATGCTGCGCTGCCGCCCGTGGTCGAGCTCGGAGCGCCCGAGCCGGTTCATCCGCGAGGCCGTGTCCTCCAGCCCCAGCACGGTGCCCCCGCGCAGCGAGCCCTTCGCCCGCACCACCTCGGCCTCGGTGAGGCCCTCGGCGGCGACGCCGGCCAGCACGTCCCGCACCACGGCGACGACCTCGCCGAGCCGCTCGGGCGCGCACCCGGCGTAGACGGAGAAGGTGCCGGCGTCGGCGTAGCAGGCCTGCGCCGAGTACACCTGGTAGGCCAGCCCGCGCTGCTCGCGGACCTGCTGGAACAGCCGCGAGGACAGGCCCCCGCCGAGCGCGGCGTTGAGCACCGCGAGGACGGGGCGGCGCTCGTCGTGCCGGTCCAGCCCGGGCACGCCGAGCATCAGGTGCGCCTGCTCGGAGTCGTCCGTGCGCAGGGCCAGGGCCCTGCGGGCGGGCAGCCGGGCGCGCCCGGCCGGGCGCGGGCCGGCCGGGGCGACCTCCGGGCCCTCGCCCAGCGCCTTCGCGGCCAGGTCGGCGAGGTGCCCGTGGTCGAGGTTGCCCGCGGCCGCGACCACCATGCGGGGCGTCGTGTACTCGCCGCGCCAGAAGTCGTGGAGCGTCTCGCGGCTCATCCCGCGGATCGACTCCTCCGAGCCGATCACCGGGCGGCCGAGCGGGTGCGTCGCGAACACCGTCTCGTCGAAGAGCTCGCCGAGCAGGTCCTCGGGGTCGTCGTCGCGCATGGCGATCTCCTCGAGGACCACCCCGCGCTCCAGCTCGACGTCCGTGTGCGCGAGCTCGGCGTTGGTCACGACGTCGGCGAGGACGTCGAGCGCCAACGGCAGGTCCTCGTCGAGGACGTGCGCGTAGTAGCAGGTGTGCTCCTTGGCGGTGAACGCGTTCAGCTCGCCGCCGACCGCGTCCATCTCCTCGGCGATCCCCTGCGCCGTGCGCCGACCGGTGCCCTTGAACAGCAGGTGCTCGAGGTAGTGGGCGGCCCCGGCCTGCTCCGGGCGCTCGTCCCGGGAGCCGATGGCGATCCAGATGCCCAGCGCGACGGAGCGCACGCCGGGCACGTGCTCGGTGAGCACGCGCACCCCGCTCGGGAGCGTGGTGCGCGAGACCCCGTCCGGAGAGGAACGAACGGCACTCCCGTGCGCCGCACGGGAGTGCCGTTCGTCCGCTGCGCGAGTGCTCAGCTGGAGACCTCGGCCGGCTCGGCCGTGTCCTCGGCCGGCGCGTCGGCCGGGGCGGCGTCGCCGCCCGCGGCCTCCTCCTGCACCGGCACGAGGCTGATCTTGCCGCGGTTGTCGATGTCGGTGACCTCGACGCGGATCTTGTCGCCGACCTTGACGACGTCCTCGACCTTGCCGATCCGCTTCCCGTTGCCGAGCTTCGAGATGTGGACCAGGCCGTCCTTGCCGGGGACCAGCGAGACGAAGGCGCCGAAGGCCGCGGTCTTGACGACCGTGCCCAGGAACCGCTCGCCGATCTTCGGCAGCTGCGGGTTGGCGATGGCGTTGATCATGCCGATCGCCTCCTCCGCCGAGGGGCCGTCGGCGGCACCGACGTAGATCGTGCCGTCGTCCTCGATGGAGATGTCCGCGCCGGTCTTCTCCGTGATCGAGTTGATCATCTTGCCCTTCGGGCCGATGACCTCGCCGATCTTGTCGACGGGCACCTTGATCGCGGTGACCCGCGGCGCGTAGGTGCTCATCTCGTCCGGCCCGTCGATCGCCTCGGAGAGGACCTCGAGGATGGTCAGGCGGGCGTCCTTGGCCTGGTTCAGCGCGGCGGCGAGGACCTCGGACGGGATGCCGTCCAGCTTGGTGTCCAGCTGCAGCGCGGTGACGAACTCGGCCGTGCCGGCGACCTTGAAGTCCATGTCGCCGAACGCGTCCTCGGCGCCCAGGATGTCGGTCAGGGCGACGTAGGACATCTTTCCGTCGACCTCGTCCGACACCAGGCCCATCGCGATGCCCGCGACCGGCGCCTTGAGCGGCACACCGGCGTTGAGCAGCGACATCGTGGACGCGCAGACCGAGCCCATCGACGTCGAGCCGTTGGAGCCGAGCGCCTCGGACACCTGGCGGATCGCGTACGGGAACTCCTCGCGCGTGGGCAGGACCGGGACGAGCGCCCGCTCCGCCAGCGCGCCGTGGCCGATCTCGCGGCGCTTCGGCGAGCCCACCCGGCCGGTCTCACCGGTCGAGTACGGCGGGAAGTTGTAGTGGTGCAGGTACCGCTTGGCCGTCTCCGGGCCGAGCGAGTCGATCTGCTGCTCCATGCGGAGCATGTTCAGCGTGGTCACACCCAGGATCTGGGTCTCGCCCCGCTCGAACAGCGCCGAGCCGTGCGCCCGCGGGACGACCTCGACCTCGGCCGAGAGCGGCCGGATGTCGGTGAGCCCGCGGCCGTCGATCCGGACCTTGTCGCGCAGGATCCGCTGGCGGACCAGCTTCTTGTTCAGCGACCGGAACGCGGCGCCGAGCTCCTTCTCGCGGCCCTCGAACTGCTCGCCCAGCGAGGTCAGGACGTTGAGCTTGACCTCGTCGACCTTGGCCTCACGGTCCTGCTTGCCGGCGATCGTCAGCGCCTCGGCCAGGTCCGCCGAGGCGGCCTTCTCGACGGCCTCGTACGCGTCCGGCTGGTAGGCCGGGTAGGTCGGGAACTCGCCGGTGGGCTTGGCGGCGGCGTCGGCCAGCTGCTGCTGGGCCGTGCACAGGGTGCGGATGAACGGCTTGGCCGCCTCCAGGCCCGCCGCGACGACCTCCTCGGTCGGGGCGGCCTCGCCGCCGTCGACCAGCTCGATCGTCCTCTCGGTGGCCTCGGCCTCGACCATCATGATCGCGACGTCGTCACCGACGATGCGGCCCGCGACGACCATGTCGAACACGGCGCGCTCGAGCTGGTCCCAGGTCGGGAAGGCCACCCACTGGCCGTCGATCAGCGCGACGCGCACGCCGCCGATCGGGCCGGAGAAGGGCAGGCCCGCCAGCTGGGTCGAGGCCGACGCGGCGTTGATCGCCACGACGTCGTACGGGTCCTGCGGGTGCAGCGACATCACCGTGACGACGATCTGGATCTCGTTGCGCAGGCCGTCGACGAACGACGGGCGCAGCGGCCGGTCGATGAGCCGGCAGGTGAGGATCGCGTCCGTGCCGGGACGGCCCTCGCGGCGGAAGAACGAGCCGGGGATGCGGCCCGCGGCGTACATGCGCTCCTCGACGTCCACCGTGAGCGGGAAGAAGTCGAAGTGCTCCTTGGGCTGCTTCGACGCCGTGGTGGCGGACAGCAGCATGGTCTCGTCGTCGAGGTAGGCGACGACGGAGCCGGCGGCCTGGCGGGCCAGCCGACCGGTCTCGAAGCGGACCGTCCGGGTGCCGAACGAGCCGTTGTCGAGGACGGCGGTGCTCTCGTGCACGCCGTCGTCGACCGTGACGTTGGGATCGGTCATGAAGTGGTGACTCTCCTTCGACGGAGCGCCACCTCGCCGGGATCCTCCGCGGAGCCGGTCTTCGATCGAAGCTCCCGGACGACTCGTCGTTCCGGGGGCCACTACCGAGGACCGGCGGATCTGGGGGCGCGGTGGCGGTGTGGTGTTCAGTTCTGCCCCCGGGCGCCGGGGCAGCTCACGCCGCCCCGGCCCCGGAGCGGGTCAGCGGCGCAGTCCGAGCCGCTCGATCAGCGAGCGGTAGCGCTGCACGTCGACCGACGCCAGGTACTTCAGCAGGCGGCGGCGGCGGCCGACCATGAGGAGCAGGCCGCGGCGCGAGTGGTGGTCGTGCTTGTGCTGCTTGAGGTGCTCCGTCAGGTCGCTGATGCGCTTGGTGAGCAGCGCGACCTGGGCCTCCGGCGAGCCGGTGTCGCCCTCGTGGACGCCGTACTCGTCGAGGATGGACTTCTTCTTCGCGGCGGTGAGTGCCACTGCGGTGGTGCTCCTTCGTGTGGTGACGTCCGTGGGGCCCGCGCCCGGGCCATGCGCTCGCCGTGGTGGGCGACCGCATCGGGGCGGGAAGCTGGTCTCGGCCGCCACGGACTGCAGCCGGACCCGCCACAGAGGCTACCAGCGCGGCCCGTCCCACCTCCGGGTACCCGGGGATCGTCGCCGGTCAGGACCGGTGGGGGCGGTGTGGCGCGCGGTGCTCGACGGACGCCGGCGGCGATGCCGCCCAAGATCGTACCGGAGATCGTCCCGGCCCTCAGCGGGTGGCGGCGGCGCGGCGCAGGAGCGCCGCGAGCTCCGGGAAGGTCGCGGCGAGGGCCGCGGCCGCGGCCACCAGCTGCGTGGGCCCGGCGACCCGGCGGAGCGCCTCGGCGGCGAGCAGTCCGGGATCGCGCCGGGGGTCGGGGCGGGTGGCCGGGTGCCGTCGCACCGGGACGCCGACGGGTGCGACGGCCGGGTCGCGGCTCGCCCCGACCGGCCGGGCGCGCAGGGCCGGCCACTCCGGCGAGGCGGTGCGCACCTCCTCGAGCAGGGCGGGCACCTCCTCCGGCGCGACGGGTCCGGCCGCGCACCGCCCGTCGAGCAGGAGCAGGCGGGCGAGGACGGCCGGATCACCGATCTTCACGCGCTTGGCGCCGACCAGCTGCGACAGCATCGCCGGGCTCATCCCCAGGGTCGCGGCGACCGTCCCCTGGGTGACGCCGAGCGCCCGCGTCATGCGGTGCACCCGCTCGGCGAGCGGGGTCCCGTACAGCGCCCGCTGTCGCTCCCGGTTGGCGGCGAGCCGGTCGGTCTCCACGTCCGGATGCTGGCAGCTCCGACCCGCTCGCCGGGGCGGAACGGGAGAACTCGGCACCGGGAACCGCGGCGCGACCGGCAGACACACCCGATCAGGTGGCCGCACCTCCGCTCCGGCGAGCGCGGGCACCTCAGGCGCCCAGCAGCTCCCGCGTCCGCTCGACGTCGGCGTTCATCTGCTCGATCAGCGGGTCGATCCCGTCGAACCGCTCCTGCCCGCGCAGCCGGTGGGCGAACTCGATGCCGACCTCGTGGCCGTAGAAGTCCTCGTCCACGTCGAGCACGTAGGCCTCGACGGTGCGGACCTTGCCGGAGAAGGTCGGGTTGGAGCCGACGGAGATCGCGGCGGGCAGCCGCCGCTCGCCGAGCCGGAACCAGCCCGCGTAGACGCCGTCGGCGGGCAGGGCGGTGTGCGCGGCGCAGGCCACGTTCGCGGTCGGGAAGCCCAGGTCCCGGCCGCGCTTGTCGCCGTGCACCACCACGCCGTCCACCCGGTGCAGCCGGCCGAGCGCGGCGGCGGCGGCCTCCATGTCCCCCGCGTCGATGCACGAGCGGATGTAGGTGGAGGAGAAGGTGACGCCGTCGTCCGTGATCAGGTCGAGGGCCTCGACCTGGAAGCCGAACTTCACCCCGAGCTCGCGCAGGGTGGTGATGTCCCCGGCGGCCTTGTACCCGAAGGTGAAGTTGGTGCCCACGATCACCACGGCCGCGTGCAGGGTGTCGACCAGGACCTCGTGCGCGAACTCCGCGGGCTTCATGTGCGCGAGCTCGGCGGTGAACGGGATGACGCAGAACGCGTCCGCCCCCGCCTCCTCCACCAGGTCGGCGCGGCGTTCGAGGGTGGTCAGCGCGGCGGGGTGCGAGCCCGGCCGGACCAGCTCGGCGGGGTGCGGGTCGAAGGTGACGACGACGCTGCGCAGGCCGCGCTCCCGGCCCCGGGCGACCGCCCGCTCGATCAGCTGCCGGTGCCCGCGGTGCACGCCGTCGAAGACCCCGATGGTCACGACGCTGCGGCCCCACCCCGACGGCACGGCCTCGAGTCCCCGCCACCGCTCCACGATCGCCACCCTACGGAACCCGCCTGCTCACGACCCCGCCGGGGCGAGCACCACGACCGGCTTCGCCGCACCCCCGGAGTCGGCCATCAGGGCGAGCACCCGCCCGTCCGGTGCGAAGACGCCGTAGGTGCCGCTCAGGCCCGCCGCGGGCAGCCGCTTGCCGTGCGCGACGTCCGTGGCCCCGCCGGCGTCGACCTCGCGGCGCGGGAAGGCGGTCGCCACCGCGGCGGCGAGGTCGAGCGAGAGCCCGGGTGCGGCCTCCAGGTCCTCCAGCGTGCGTGCCCGGGACAGGTCGAAGGGGCCGACCCGGGTGCGCCGCAACGCCGTGAGGTGCGCGCCCACGCCGAGCGCCGCGCCCAGGTCCCGGGCCAGGGCCCGGACGTAGGTGCCCGACGAGCACGCCACCGCCACGTCCAGCTCCGCCCCGCGGCGCTCGAGGAGCCGGAACTCCGAGACGGTCACCGGGCGGGCCGGGATCTCCACGGTCTCCCCCGCGCGCACCCGCGCGTAGGCCCGCTTCCCGTCGATCTTGATCGCGCTGACCGAGGACGGGACCTGGAGGATCTCCCCCGTCAGCGCCGCCATGGCCGCGGCGACCGCCGGGTCCCCGACCCCGGAAGGGTCGGCGGAGGCGACGACCTCGCCCTCGGCGTCGTCCGTGGTCGTCGTGGCGCCGAGCCGGATCGTGGCGGTGTAGGCCTTGGTGTCGAGCGCCAGGTGCCCGAGCAGCTTCGTGCCCCGCTCGACCCCGCACACCAGCACGCCGGTGGCCATCGGGTCGAGGGTGCCGGCGTGGCCGATCCGGCGGGTGCGCAGGATGCGCCGCAGCCGGGCGACCACGTCGTGCGACGTGAGACCGCCGGGCTTGTCGACGATCACGAGACCCGGTTCGGGCGGGGCGACGGAACGGGCGGGGTCGGGCCTGGGCACAGCCGGCGACCCTACTTCCCCAGCCGGTACCCGACGCCGCGTGCCGTCACGATCACCTCGGGCCGGCCCAGCTTCGACCGCACCAGCGCGACGTGCGCCTCCAGCGTGCGCCGCGCCGAGGGGTCGCTGGTCCCCCACACCTCGTCGAGCAGCTCGTCCCTGGCGACGACCGCGCCCTCCCGGCGGGCGAGCGCAGCGAGCAGGTCGAACTCCTTGCGCGCCAGCCCGACCTCGGCGCCCCCCACGGTCACCGCGCGGCGGGCGAGGTCGATCTCCACGTCCCCGGCGACGACCGCCGGGGCGACCCCGAGCCCGCGGGTGCGGCGCAGCACGGCGTCGATCCGGGCGAGCAGCTCCTCGACCAGGAAGGGCTTGACGATGTAGTCGTCCGCCCCGTTGCGCAGCCCGCTGACCCGCGCCTCCACCGCGCCCCGCCCGGTCACCGCCAGGATCGGCACCCGCGAGACCGCCCGGATGCCGCGGCACACCCCGATCCCGTCCCGGTCGGGCAGCCCCATGTCGAGGAGCACGACGTCCGGTTCGGACTCCCGCACGGCCGCGAGCGCCGCGGCCCCGCTGGTGACGTGCCGGACCCGGAAGCCCGCGGCGCCGAGGGCCTTGGCCATCGCGCCGCCGAGGACGGTGTCGTCCTCGACGAGAAGTGCGCGCACCGTCCGGTTGCTCCCATCCTGCGGAACCTCAAGCTCCGCCCAATTATGGACGTCCACGCCCTGACATGGCGCCGGTCACGTTCCTAGCGTGCTCCCGGCACCGGACGTCGAGGAGGACGACACGTGACAGCAACCGAAGCGGCACCTCGCAAGCGCTTCTACACCCAGCTCTGGTTCTGGGTCATCGTCGGCATCGTCCTCGGCGTGGTGTTCGGGCTCGTCGCGCCCGACAGCGCCAAGGGCGCCAAGTGGCTGGCCGACGGCTTCATCCAGATGATCAAGGTGATCGTGGCCCCGGTCATCTTCTGCACCGTCGTGGTGGGCATCGCCTCGATCGGCAACCTCGCCCGCGCCGGCGGGCTGGCACTCAAGGCGCTGTTCTACTTCCTGGTCGCGACGGTCGTCGCGCTGACGATCGGCCTGCTCGCGGCGAACGTCTTCGCGCCGGGCTCCGGGTTCACCGGCCAACCGTCGGCGACCGCACTGGAGTCGGCGGCCAAGCAGGTCGACCAGGGCGCGCAGGACGCCGGGTTCACCGGCTTCATCCTCAACGACCTGCTCCCGACGAGCTTCCTCGGCCCGTTCGTGGACAACGAGGTCCTCCGCGTCCTCGTGCTGGCGATCCTCACCGCCTGCTCGGTGTCGCTGCTGGCCGCGCCGCTGCGCAGGCGCGTCGTCGGCTCGATCGAGACGATCGCCAAGGTCATCTTCGGGATCATCAAGCTGATCATGTGGGCCGCGCCGGTCGCCGCGTTCGGCGGTATGGCCTACACCGTCGCCCAGTTCGGCGCCTCGTCGCTGACCAACCTCGTCAAGCTGATGGGCGTCTTCTGGGGCACCTGCGCGTTCTTCGTCGTGGCCGTGCTCGGGCTCGTGTCCTGGTGGGCCGGGTTCAACATCCTCAAGGTCATCCGGCTGATCAAGGACGAGCTGCTGATCATCGTCGGCACCTCGTCCTCGGAGTCGGTGCTGCCGCGCCTGCTCACGAAGCTGGAGGCGGCGGGCGCCTCGAAGCAGACCGTCGGCCTGGTCATCCCGACCGGCTACTCGTTCAACCTCGACGGCACCTGCATCTACCTGACCCTGGGCGCGCTGTTCATCATCCAGGCGGGCAACGAGTCCCTGCCGATCGGCCTGCAGATCGGCCTCGCCCTGCTCATGGTGCTGACCTCGAAGGGCGCGGCGGGCATCACCGGCGCCGGCCTGGTCACCCTGGCCGCGTCGCTGCAGGCCTTCGGCGGCGAGTTCTTCTCGGCCGAGGCGATCGCCGTCGGCATCGCGCTGATCATCGGCATCGACCGGGTGATGAGCGAGGGTCGGGCGCTGACCAACTGCATCGGCAACGTCGTGGCCACCCTGGTCATCGCCCGCTGGAACGGCGAGCTCGACCGCGAGCGGCTCAAGGCGGTGCTCGACGACCCGTCGCTGGTCGACGAGGCCATGGAGCTCGAGCACGGGTCGGGCGACGGGGAGGCGGACACCGACACCGAGGAGCTGACCCGGGAGCCCGTCGCCGTGGGCGCCCGAACCGGCTCGGGCAACGGCCACGAGATCGCCGGCGAGGGCACCGGCACGGCCCCGTCGCCCGCCGGACGGGCGGCCGAGCGCGACGGCGAGACCCACGAGTCCCTCCGGTAGCACAATCACCGGCGTGTCCCCCCGACCCCGCCGCGGTTCCCGCCTCGTCGGCCGGCTGCTCCTGCTGCAGCTCGTGACGGTGCTGGTGACCGTCGGCGGGGTCGCGGCGTCGGGGATCCTCGGCGCCCGCGAGCTGGAGTCGGCCGCGGCCGGCCGGCTCACCCTGGCGACCGCGCAGTCCGTGGCCGGCGACCCCGGGGTCGTCGCGGCGGTGCGGGCGGGGGGCGACCCGCTCGTCGTCTCCCGGACCCTGCAGCCCCTGGCCGAACGGGTGCGGGTCGCGACCGGCACCGCGTTCGTCGTGATCATGACGCCCGACGGGGTGCGCTACACCCACGCCGAGCCGGACCGGATCGGCGGCGTGTACGTCGGCTCGATCGCCGAGGCCCGCGCCGGGCACGCCTACACCGAGGACTACCCCGGCACCCTCGGGCCGTCGGTGCGCACCGTCGTGCCGGTGACCGACCGGGGCCAGGTCGTCGGGCTGGTGTCGGTGGGCGTCCTGGAGACCCGGATCAGCGCCCTGGTGGCGCGCGAGCTGCCGTGGATCCTCGCGGTGGCCGCGGGCGCCGTGGCCCTGGGCGCCCTCCTCGCCTGGCTGCTGGCCCGCCGGGTGCGCCGGCAGACGCTCGGCCTGGAGCCCGAGGAGATCGCCGCGGCCTACACCCACCACGACGCCGTCCTGCGGGCGGTCCGCGAGGGCCTGATGGTGCTCGACCGGGACGGCCGGGTGGTGGTGCTCAACGCCGAGGCGCGCCGGCTGCTCGGCTTCTCCCCCGACGAGCCCGTGGAGGGACGACGGCTGGTGGAGCTGGGCGTGGACCCGGCGCTGCGGGCGGTCACCCGGCTGGCCACCGGCGGCGTCGAGGATGTGCGCGACACCCTCACGCTCGCCGGCGAGCGGGTCCTGCTGCTCTCCCGCACGGCGGCCGGGCCCCGCGCCGGGGACGGCACCCGCGTCGTCACGCTGCGGGACCGCACCGAGCTGTCCGGGGTGCTGCGCGAGCGCGACGCCGCCCGGGATCGCGCCCGCGCACTGGCCGGGCAGGCCCACGAGTTCGCCAACCGGATGCAGACGGTGCTCACCCTCGTGCAGCTCGGCGACACCGACGACGCGCTGCGGGCCGGCACCGCGGCCGTCGACCGGGCCCGCGGGCCGGTGCTCGACACCGTGCACGACCCGGTGCTGGCCGCGCTGCTCACCGACAAGGCCTGGACCGCCAGCGAGCGCGGGATCGCCTTCACCGTGCAGGACGAGACCGAGGGCCCGGTCCCGCTGGACCCCGACGACGTGGTCTCGCTCGTCGGCAACCTGGTCGACAACGCCCTCGACGCCGCGGAGGGCTCGGCCGACCCGCGGGTGGAGGTGCGCCTCGCCGACGGGGTGCTCGAGGTCGCCGACTCCGGGCCGGGCATCCCGCCCGAGGCCGCCGACGACGTCTTCGAGCACGGCTTCTCCACCAAGGAGGCCGGGCCGGACCGGCCGCGCGGGATCGGGCTGGCGCTGGTCGCGCGGATCGTGCGCCGGCTCGGGGGCACGGTCGAGGTGGTCCCGCGCGCGCCGGGGACGCTCTTCCGGGTCAGCCTGCCTGCTCGGCCGGACCCAGCACCGCGCCCGGCACCGCCCAGCGTCCCGACCGCGTCCGCAGGCCCACCGCCACGAACCTGACCAGCATGAACAGCGACAGGCCGGTCCAGATCCCGACCAGCCCCCAGCCCGCGACCAGCGAGATCCAGATCAGCGGGAGGAACCCGCCGACGGCCGCGAGCAGGGTCGTCGTGCGCAGGAACGCGGCGTCGCCGGCGCCGAGCAGCACGCCGTCGATCGCGAACACCACCCCGGCCACCGGCTGCAGCGCCACGAAGAACCACCAGGCCTGCGGGATGGTGTCCAGGGTGGCCGCGTCCGCGGTGAACAAGCCGGGCAGCACCGGGTAGAGCGCCGCGAACACGCCCGCGAACACGATCCCGAGCACCAGCCCGTACCGGATCACCTGCGCCGCGACGCCCTTGGCGTGCTCGGCGCCGCCCCCGCCCAGGGCCGCGCCGACGAGGGCCTGCGCGGCGATCGCGACGGCGTCGAGCACCAGGGCCTGGAAGTTCCACAGCTGCAGCACCACCTGGTGCGCCGCCACCGTCGACGCCCCGAACCGGGCCGCCACCGCCGTGGCCGACAGGAAGCAGATCTGGAAGCCGGCGGTGCGCAGGATCAGGTCGCGGCCCATCGACAGCTGTGCCCGGATCAGCGAGAGCCGCGGGAGCAGCGACACCTCGGGGTGCGCCTTCTTCTCCCGGGCGAGCGCGGCCAGGAACAGCCCGGCGACGACGACCTGTGCCGCCACGTTCGCGACGGCCGAGCCCTCCAGGCCCCACCCCAGCCCGTGCACCAGCACCGGGCAGAGCACCGCGGACAGGCCGTTGCCGGCCAGGACGTAGCGCAGCGGACGGGCGGTGTCCTGCACGCCCCGCATCCAGCCGTTCCCGGCGAGCGTGACGAGGATGAGCGGCGCCCCGAACAGCGCGATCCGCAGCCAGGCCACGGCGGCGTCGGCGACCGCGCCGCCGTCGCCCAGCGCGTTCGCGACCGGGCGCGCGACCAGCTGCCCGACCCCGAGCACCAGCAGCCCGACGGCGAGCGCCACCCAGGTGGCCTGCACGCCCTCGACGACCGCCTCGGGCCGCCGGCCCGCGCCGTGCAGCCGCGCCGAGCGCGCGGTGGTGCCGTAGGACAGGAAGTTCAGCGCCGTGGTGACCTGCGCGAACAGCACGCCCGCGACGGCGAGGCCCGCGAGCGGGACCGCACCCAGCCGCCCGACGACGGCGGTGTCCACCAGCACGTACAGCGGCTCCGCGGCCAGCACCGGCAGGGCCTGCACCGCGAGCCGGAGCACCTGCCGGGCGGGCACCCCCTCCTGATCGGACGAGCTCACCCGGTCATGGTTCCACAGCGCACGGACCCGCCCCCGAGCCCGCGTCATGGATCCGTACTGCGCCCACACGTCGTCCGAGATCGCGTTGTGGGATCCGTACTGCGCAGATCCGGCGCCTCGGACCCGCGTTGTGGGTCCATGGTGCGCTCGTCGGCTCTACCCTCCCGGGATGCTGGTCGGGCGGGACGCGGAGCTGCGCGAGCTCGAGGGCGCGGTGGCCGAGGCCCTGCGCACGGGCCGCGGCTGGACCGCGCTGCTCACCGGCGAGCCCGGCATCGGCAAGACGACCCTGGCCGCCGAGCTCGCCGCGCGGACGCGAGCGGCGGGTGTCGCCACGGCCTGGGCGGCCTGCCGGCAGGAGGGCGGCACCCCGCCCTACTGGCCCTGGGCCCAGCTGCTGAGGCGGCTCGGCCGGGCCGAGGCCCTCGCCGTGCCCGAGGGCGACGCCGAGCTGGCCCGCTTCCTGCTGTTCGACGCCGTCGGCGCGGCCCTGCGCGCGGCCGCGCCCGTCCTCCTCGTCCTCGACGACCTGCACTGGGCGGACCCGGACTCGCTGCGCCTGCTCGCGGCGCTCGGCGCCCACGTCGGCGAGGCCCCGGTCCTGGTGCTGGGCACATACCGGGACACCGAACCGGGCGGGGCGGCCGGGCTGGCCGCCGACCGGCGGATCGGGCTGGCCGGGCTGGCCGCGGCCGATCTCGGCGCCGCCCTGCGCGCGACCACCGGCGAGGACGTCGATGACGGGGCGACCGCGGCCCTGCACCGCCGCACCGGCGGCAACCCCTTCTTCGCGGCCGAGATCGTCCGCATGCTGCGCGGGCGACATACCGCAGACACCGCCGACACCGCCGGCAGCGCCGACGAGGCGGGCACCGCGCTGCCGAGCGGCGTCCGGGCGGTGCTGGAGCGCAGGCTGGGTCTGCTCGACGAGCCGGTTCCCCGGATCCTGCGGGCCGCCGCGGTGCTGGACGCCGGCACCACGGCCGGGGTCGACGCCGTCCTGCTGGCCGCGGTGGCCGACGTCCCGGTCGGCGTGCCGGCCGGGGCGCTCGCCGCCGCCGTCGAGGCACGCCTGGTCGTCGCGCACGAGGGCCGCCACCGCTTCCCGCACGCCCTGGTCGCCGAGACGCTGCGCGCGCTGACGCCGCCGGCCGAGGCGCTCGTGTTGCACCGCCGCGCGGCCACGGCCCTCGCGGCCCGCCTCGACGCCGCGGTCGGCGTCCCGGCCGAGCTCGCGCGGCACCGGGTCGCGGTGGCCGGGCTCTCCGGGCAGCCGCGGGAGCGGGCGGAGGCCGCAGCGGCTGCGGTCCGCGCCGCGACGGCCGCGCCCGCGGCCGCGGCCCACGGGGACGCCCTCCGCTGGTGGGAGACCGCCCTGGCGCACCTCGACGTCCGCGGTCCGGCACCCGACCGCGGGGAGGTGCTCTGCGCCCTGGGCGAGACCGCCCTCGCCGCGGGCGATCCCGAGCGCTCCCGCACGGCCTACCGCGAGGCGGGCGCGTACGCCCGCCGGCACGACCGGCCCCGCCTGCTCGCGAAGGCCGCGCTGGGCGCCACCGGCGGCACCACCGGCTTCGAGATCGACCTGCGTGACCCGGACCGGTGCGCCCTGCTCGAGGAGGCGCTGGCCGCCGTCCCGCGCGACGAGCCGGCGCTGCACGCGGCTCTTGCGGCGCGGCTGTCGGTCGCGCTCGCCTTCACCGGTGCCGAGTCGCGACGGCGGGCCCTCGCCGACGAGGCCGTGGCCGGCGCGCGCAGGCTGGGCGAGCCGCGCGTGCTGGCCGCGGCCCTCGCGGCCCGCTGCGACGCGATCGCCGGGCCCGGGCACGTCGCCGAGCGGCGCGCGGCGGCGGACGAGATCGTGGCGTGCGCGCGACGGATCCCGGACCGCGCGGTCGAGGTCCTCGGCCGAGGGCCCGGCTCGGTCGCCCTGGCCGAGGCGGGCCGCTGGGCGGAGGTCGACGTGGAGATCGACGGGTACGCACACGTGGCGGAACCGCTGCGGCAGGCCGGGCTGAGCTGGTGCGTCCCGCTCTGGCGGGGCGCCCGCGCGCTCGCCGTCGGCGACGAGGAGGCGCGGCGCCGGCACGACGCCGAGCTCGCCGAGCTGGTCTCCCGCTCGCGCAGCGGCAACGCGGAGATCCTCCTGCTCACCCAGCGGTTCGTCGCGGCGGTGCTCCGCGACCGACCCGAGGAGGCGGACCTCGACGGCTTCCTGCGCCTGGCCCCCGAGCTCGGACCCTCCGGGTACGCGACCCACGCCCTGCTGCGCGCGCTCGCCGGCGGGACCGGGGCGGGCGACCTGCTCGGACGCTGGCTCGACGAGCGCGGCGCAGGGCCGCACGACAGCGAGTGGCTGCCCGAGGCCGTGCAGGCGGCGCAGGCCGCGCTGCTGCTCGGCGACCGCCCGGCCGCCGCCCGCACGTACGCGCTGCTGCTCCCCCACGCCGGGCTGTTCGCCGTGGAGGGGATGGTCGCCGGCACCTGGGGCTCGGTCGACGCGTTCCTGGGCCGGCTGGCCGCGCTCCTCGGGGACCGGGCCGCCGCGCGGCGGCGCCTCGCCGCGGCGGCCGGCGCCGACGCGCGAGCCGGCGCCGCCCTCGAGCGGCGCACCCGGGCGTGGGCGG